>JAMPBI010000002.1 GCA_023666775.1 Alistipes sp.
TGAGATTTAGTACATCAAGGGGACAGGGGATTTATATAAATAATAAAATTTTTATGAATTCTTGGAATATAAATGATGTTACATGTATAGAAACACCGGTGTCATTTGGGGGATATAATGGAGATCAATTTGACGTTGGATTTGTAGGAGCGTTTACATATATCAATGGTCAGCCTCATAATCGGTATCGATATCGGACAACATCTATTGAAGCACAGTCAATTGGAAGGTTTTGCATGATCGCGCAGGATTGCATAATTGGTATGGGAGGACATCCAATGAATGCAATTACGGGAAGTGCTGTATTTAAAGCAGGAAATGCGTGGTGTGAAAACTGGTATTCTGATAAAGGATATAACTGGCTTGATAAAATGGCACAAAAATATAAGGAAGCAGCATATAAACCGTTGCCTATAATAGGAAATGATGTGTGGGTTGGAGAGGGAGTAAAAATTTTAAATGGAGTAAACATTGGAGACGGAGCTGTTATTGCTGCCGGGGGGGTAGTAGTCAATGATGTAGAACCATATACTGTAGTAGGCGGTGTTCCGGCAAGGAACATTAAAAAAAGATTTTCTGACAATATAGTGGAACGGCTTCTAAAACTTTGTTGGTGGGAGTATGGAGTGGATATTATGGTTGGTATTGATCTGTATTGTCCGGATAAAGCCGTTGAATTATTGGAAGAAAGAGTCCATATTGGGCAACAGAAGTATATTGCAGATAGTTTTGAGTTTCATTGGGATAGTAATTCTATTTACTATTGCCATCAAAACAAAAAACAATTTTATAGTTATATTGATAAAATAAGGAGCTTAAAATGAATAGATGCATGTTGTGTGGTGGAAATGAGTTTGAGTTTGTTCATAATTTGCGCGATGATAGTAAACGTCATGTGTATCAATGCAGGAAATGTGGACATGTACAGGTATTGCCGCTTCCTACTGTTGATGAAGATTATCAATACTATCAGACAGGTGTTATGTATTCGGGGATGTTTGTAAATAAATCGGATATTGAAGATGTTGAAAGAACCGCAAATAGAGCACGTAAATTCGCTGAAAATCAACATAAAAAATTAATTCCTTTTTTACATGCAGATTGGAAAATACTGGAGATTGGTTCTGCGTTCGGTTGGTTAGTAGAATATATGCAGAAGCTTGGATATGACTTTAATGGTGTTGAGATTTCAGAATTGTATAGAGAGGCGTACCACAGGAGAACAGGAAAAAATTTATATAATTTTAATTTATTATGGGATAATCAGGATACAATCAGACATTATGGTGTATATGACTGTATTGTATTGTTTCATACATTAGAACATATTAATGATCCTGTCAAATTTTTGTTAAATGCGAGAAAATTATTGAAGATCGGGGGGGTAATTTATATTGAAGTTCCAAACAATGATGATTGGATGATGGGACAATCACAAAAATATATGGATTTTCACTTTGCGAGAAGTCATGTATCTTATTTTACAAAAGAGACATTAGAGTTGGTGCTTGGGAAATCCGGTTTCTGCAATATTTCAGTAGAAGGAAATCAGATATACTCCATAGAGAATGTCTTTCAATGGTTTAGAAAAGATGAACCATTTTTAGAATATCATCAGATAGATGTTCCGGAACCGTTGGAATGGTTGAATGAGCTGTATAAAAGGCGTATTGAAGAGGAGATGAAATCTTTTGCAATAATTGGTAAGGGGACCAAGGTAGCAGATTAAACAGAAGTGAATTTGAGGTTGATCCTTCAAATCATTAAGGCGTGCGTAATTTTAGGCAATTTGGAGCGGATCATGAAGAATTTCTGTTTAGTACCCGGTACTAGTAGGTATTGGAAAAGATAGTGTTACGGACATTTTCGTTTACAAAAATGAGGCGTTAATGTATAATGAACACAGAATGCGTGCAGGAGGAAGTATATTATGAGTAAGATATTGTCGGTTTCCATAGCGGCATACAATGTGCAAAGCACATTAGAGGAAGCACTGCTTCCGTTTACAAAGAGCAAATATAAAGAAAAGCTGGATATAATGATCATTAACGACGGTTCAAAGGACGGTACGGCAGATATCGCGAAAAGGTATGAGCAGAAATTTCCGGGAGTTTTTCGGTTAATTAATAAAGAAAATGGAGGCTGGGGATCAACATTAAATGTTGGAATGAAGGAAGCGAGTGGAAAGTATTTCAAGCAGCTGGATGGAGATGATTATTTTTCGGAAGAAAATCTGGACGGGTATATTGAATTTTTATCGGAATGTGACGCGGATATTGTTCATACACCTTATGTCGCATATGATGATAAAACGGGTTCAATATTAAGAAGTTTTGGCGCATATGGGAAAAATATTCTGCCGCAGAGACGAAAGGTTAAGTTTTCAGAGTTGGATGGATTTATTCCGGCTATGCACACATTGACCGTGAGAACACAGATTTTAAAAGATAATCCAATAAATATAACGGAGCATTGTTTTTATACCGATGTAGAGTTTCTTTTGAAAGTTTGTAATTATAGTGAGACAGTTATGTATTATGAACTTCCTATTTATTATTACAGACTGGCAAGAAATGGTCAGAGTATGAGCGTGGAAGGTGTTCGTAAGCATTATAAAGATCATTTAAAAATGCTCAAAACAATGCTGGAATATGAAAAAAAGAATGTGGATTCAGAGTGGAGGAAAAAGTTATTCCGGCTTCGGCTGGAAAATGCTTGTGATATGCAGTACAAGTTCTTTTTTGCCCTGAAAAAGAATGGACAGGCTAAGAAAGAAGTTCAGGAATTTGACAAAATGTTAAGGGACGAATATCCATATTATTATGAGAAAACGAAAAGCAGGATAATAAGCAGTTTGAGAAACAATAATTTCATTGGATATAATGTATTTGCAAGGGTTGCGGACAGTAGATATAAAAAATTAAAATTAGGAATATACGAAGGGTGTTAGTTATGGGTGTAAAAATTAGTGTAATCGTTCCTTTTTATAAAACTCCGATTATAAAATTTAAAGTTTGTATTGAAAGCTTTTTAAATCAATCGTTTAAAGATTTTGAGTTACTGTTGATTGATGATGGTAATAGCTCAAAGTATAAAGAAGTTTGTGAAGAATATGTAAAAAATGATGACAGGGTGAAACTTATTTCACAGAAAAATTCCGGTGTTTCTGTAGCCAGAAATGCAGGACTTAAAAATGCGGAAGGGGAGTACATCATTTTTTGTGATAGCGATGATTATGTGGACAGTAATTTTTTGGAAGTGATGTATAACAACGTTTTGAATTATGATTTAGTCATCTGCGGTGTTTGTGAGCAGCATTTTCCAAGTAACGACTCGTCGGTTGACATGAAGGTGTTTTATTCTACGCCGACACAATATAACTGGATTCAGTATGTTAATTTCACTCCAAATAAGATATTTAAGAAATCCATTATTGAGGACTACTCTATTAAATTCGATCCGAAGGTTCGTTTAGGAGAAGACGCATTATTTGTGGGTGAATATTTAAAACATTGTAAACATGTGCGTTGTATTAAAGATGCGATGTATCATTATGTGATAAATGAAAAGTCTGCTATACACACATATGACGCAAGGTACTGGCAGTGGGAAAAGAGGGTTATTGAGCTTCAATATGAAATGTTTACGCAGTATCCATTGAATAAACAGGGACAGGAATTTATGCAGCGGTGGCTTTATATAAAAATGAAAAGCTGTCTGTATTATTATATGTCGAATGAAAAAAGAAAGAAATATAAGAATAAGTTCCTGCATGAAATCATACATCACAAATATTTTAGGCATATTTTTAATGAATATAATAAAAATGGCTTTTATGGTAAAGGTGATAAAATGATTTTATTTGTTTGGAAGTTATTAGGAGAAAATGGAATTAAGATGACTCATTGGTATTCGGCGCATAGAAGGCGGTAAGGGCGGATTTATCAATTGTGTTATAAGGAAATGAGGGAAAACGATGGATAAAGAATATTTTTTAAAAAAATATAATCTGGACGATGAATTTAAAAATACATCATTAAGCTGGAATGTGTTTGATGAGATCTATGTTGATTATAAAGATAACCATTATGAGAATGTTGTAAAACAAACAGAAGAATTAGTTGGGAAATTTTATGAAGTACTTAATCAGGTCGATGAGAAAGAAAGGGTTAAGGTAGATACAATATTCGGTAGAGCTAAAAATCCAGAGCATTTGATTGAAAAAATTATTCGAAAAATTGCATTGGAAAATAAAGAAAGATATTCTAAAATTTCTAAGCAAAGCTATTTGTCCGTTGTGACAGATGTCATTGGTATAAGAATATTAGTGTTAGCTAAAGAAGATTGGAAGATTGCCGATGATATTATAAGGACAATATTTCAAGGCTCGATTAAAGAGGCTAAGGCGTATGTGTGTTATGGAGATAGAAAGATATTTAATGAAAATCTGTTGACGCCTGATTATACAAATAGAGGTTACCGTTCCCAGCATTATGTTACTGATTGGAAACAATATTATGCTGAAATACAGGTGAGGACATTGGCAGAAGAGGTTCATGGGAATCTGGAACATAGGGTGAGATATCCATATCGGGTTGATAATAAGTTTTTAAAAAGGTATGGCAAGGTAATATCACAAAATGTTTCGCAATTAGATGCGTTGATTTCAACATGTGTTTGCTTAAATGATAAAACTTTGGACGTATTGAATCAGCAGTTCAAAGATGATGAGTATGTTGATTGGTCTCAAAATCACAAAACAAGTGAAACCGTTCATATAGAAGAAAAAGAAAAACGTAAAGAGAATCTTGATGCAAGACTGGTAGCTAAAGAAATATTGGAGAAAAGATAAAGCGGGGTAGAAAAATGGAAACGCGTACAAGTAAGGAAAATATGAAGATGCTGATTCAAGAAGGAGTCAATGGAGTTACGAAGAAAGATACAATGCCTAACTCGGCATTTCCGTTGGAGAATGAGGCGGAAGCAATGTATTTTAAATCAGCAAGGGATTTTTTGGAAACAGTGGCTGCACATGTTATATTTAGTGCTGATGAGGAAGAGTCAGGGGGAATATGGATATGATAGAAAATACTTATCAGGGATTAATTGGTCGAGTTGGAAAAGAACATTTTGAAGCACGGTTTGACGAGTTGGTTAAACAGATTCAGGTCTTTTTGGAAGAAGCTAAATATGATGATAGTGTTCAACTGAATGAGCGAATACTATATCATGTATTATTGGATTTTTATTCAGATATTGAACGGTTGAAGGATTTTCATGGTATTGTCAATGTCAAGACGGATAAAATTATTGCATATCTTTTATCGTGGTTCATTAGAAGAAAACCTATCCAGATCACCGAATGCAGTAAAGATGAGAAGGATATTTTTGTCAATGAGAGATTTGCGTGTACGCTTTTAATTAATGAATGTTTATCTGATAAAAGTATTGGAGAAATTGATACAAGACTGGATGATTTTAAACTGGATTATTATAAGCGCTATGTTGAATTGTTGTTGTATTATTTCAAGTATCGGGCAGTTAATCCACAGGTAATTGAGCTTGTTATAGAAAGTTTTAAAGTGGGAAGGTTATTTCCTGTAATAAATAAAGTAGAGGTGCATAATGAAATATGATTTTTTGGTAGTTGGCGCAGGAATTTTCGGAGCTGTCTTTGCGCACGAGGCAAAAGCAGCAGGGAAAACCGTTTTGGTTATAGATAAACGTGATCATATTGCAGGTAATATTTATACAGAGAATATAGAGGGGATTAATGTTCATAAGTATGGAGCCCATATTTTTCATACATCGGATAAACAGGTTTGGGATTATGTGAATCGGTTTGCTGAATTTAATAATTATGTTAATTCGCCGATTGCGATTTACAAGGATGAGTTATATAATCTGCCGTTTAATATGAACACATTTAGTAAGATGTGGGGGATTAAAACGCCTGACGAAGCGAAGAAGATTATTGGCGAGCAAAAGAAACAGTATTATGTTGAAAATCCGTCAAATCTTGAGGAACAGGCGTTGTCGCTTGCGGGGAAAGATGTGTATGAGAAACTGATAAAAGGGTACACGGAGAAACAATGGGGAAGAGATTGCAGGGAATTGCCGGCATTTATTATTAAGAGACTTCCGTTCCGCTTTACCTATAATAATAATTATTTTAATGACCGCTATCAGGGGATACCGATTGGCGGCTACACGGCAATTGTTGAAAAAATGCTGGCTGGTATTGATGTACGGCTGAAGACTAATTTTTTAAAAGAACAGCAAAAATATGCGGATATTGCGGACAAAATAATTTATACAGGTATGATTGATCAATACTTTGAGTATAAATTAGGTGTTTTGGAATACCGCTCTGTGCGTTTTGAAACAGAAAAACTTGATTGTGAGAATTATCAGGGCAATGCCGTGGTGAATTATACGGACAGGGAAGTTCCATACACAAGAATAATTGAGCATAAACATTTTGAATTTGGCGATCAGCCAATAACGATTATTTCGCGTGAATATTCCAGTGAATGGCATAAGGGAGATGAGCCTTATTATCCGGTGAATGATGAAAAGAATAATGCGTTATATGAACAATATAATGAACTGGCGTTAAAAGAGAATAAGGTTATATTTGGAGGAAGACTGGGAAGTTATAAGTATTATGACATGGATAAGACTGTCAGGGCGGCATTAGATATGGCGGAGAAATTTTTATAGAAACATATTAGTTAAAAAGTAAGCGATATAATACAATGATTTACCATTAGGGAAGAAGGAGATAAATAGATGGCAATTACAAACAAAAAAATCCTAATAGCAGTAATTGTTGTGCAAATGGCAGTATGTATATTATTGGGAACACAGAAAAACGGTTGGTTTACTGATGAAACATGGTCATACGGATTGGCAAACAGTGAAAATTATACTTTCATTGATGCTGAGACAGCAAAGGGAAATTCGGAAACAGGGTGGGTTGATAAAAATTTCTTTGAGGATTATGTTGTTGTTTCGCGTGATGTCCCGATTTCCTTTAACGCGGCATTTGAGAACCAAAGAAATGATGTGCATCCACCGTTGTATTATTGTTTGCTGCATGTTTTTTGTTTATTGAACCGGGGGTCTTTTTCAAAATGGACCGGGTTAGCGTTAAATTTTTTGATATTGTTTTTTATTGACCTGTTAATGTATTATATTGCGAATTATTTGTTAAAAGACGAAAAATTGTCTATTATTCCAATCTTGCTATGGTCATTTTCCGGTGTAGGGTTGAGTAACATTTTATATATACGTATGTATTTGCTTTTGACATGTGAAATGCTTGCGTATGTAGCAATCCATATTAAATTATTAAAACAACATACAGTTAAGATAAAGGACACTTTTAGTATATTACTAATTGTTGCGTGCGGAGGTCTTACACATTATTATTTTTATCTGTTTGTGGTATGCTTTTCTGCGCCAATATGTATGTATTTTTTGCTGACTAAAAAAATCAAAAAAATGTTTATGTATGGGATCAATATATGTGCGGGTGTTGGAATGGCGTTATGTATTTTCCCTGAAGCTTTGGTACATATATTTGGCGGTTACCGTGGTACAGAAGTGATTGGCAATCTTGTACATGGCAGGAGTGCGGGGGGGTAATTGCTAAAGTTTATTTGGAAATGATTAATAATTCCATGTTTGCGGGTACTATTAAAGCCTGTCTGGTTTTGGTATTACTATTGATACTGATCCATATTACAAAACATTTTGTCAAGATGGAATGTACATTTAACAAATTAACAAGAGAGGTTAGTATTCGATTTATAAGGACAGAAAATAGAGGTATTCCGCAAATTTGTTTTACACTTACGGATGAGTTCATATTGGAGATATTGCTCTTTATATCATATGGTATATTTTTTCTGGCAGCAATAAATGGCAGCGAACTTGTTACCAACAGATATATATACCCTATATATCCGGTTATTGCACTGATAACAGTAAAGCTAATTAAAGATCTGCTCAGGAATATGATACGTTCCAATCATATAAAGAGTATAATCATTTTTGTTTTTTCCATTATACTCTGTTTCGGGAGTGTTATGAAATACAAAATCGATTATCTGTATTTGGACTATAATGGAATTTATCACAATGCGCAGGAAGTTAGGGGAACGGATTGTCTGTTGTATTGTGGTGACGGTTGGGTGGATGTATATGGCGGGTTTTCTCTTAGGCTGTTACATGATGAAACATATTTTGTAAGATCGTATGAGTTGTATGATATTGAGGCGATACTTTCCGTAAGGGATACGGCAGATGGTTTGACGATATGTTTGCCAAGTGAATATTCGGATGAAGATACCAGAATCATATTAGATACAATTACTGCGCAGACAGGACTGCAAAGTTATCGGTATATATTTAAATTTTTAGGGGTACAGGAATGGCTTCTTGAATAAAGTCAAAGAGAACGTATATAAAATGTGAAAGTTGAAAATAGAAATTTCTATTTATTTTTTAGGTAATATATGATAGAATTTATTCATAAATGTTTCATTTAATTTTAGGATAAAGGAGAAAAGAAAATGGGAAAAACAGGTAAAAAAATTCTAAAGTTGACCACGGCATTACTTTTAACGGTTGTATTGATAATTCCGTTAAACGTTAATGCCCAAACAAATTCGGCGTCGGATGTCATGCCTGAGGGAAGTGCTTTACAGCAGAACCAGGCGGAAGATGATGTCGTGCTTACAGAAAAATATTCCAATACGGACACCGAGATGGTGATTTTAGACGGCGGCGAGAAACGGGTACAGAGTTCCGGGTATGTATCAAAGAAGGGGCTTCAGGGAGCCAATCCTTTTTTGGATGCGCATTATGCGGATCTTGGAGTAACACAGACTCTTTATAACTGTAATCTTTTAGATATTATCGGAACGCCATCGGATCATGAGATAGTATATGTTTATAACGGAAAAACGTATTATTTTAATTATATCATGGGCTTAAGCACACAGACACATGCGTTAAATGAGGCTGGAATAGATATATCGGTAGTACTCTTGCTTCCTTATAAATCTCAATATGCTAATATGATTTATTCAGGCGCGCGGGGGGATACCGGAAGAACATATTATGCATGGAATTTGGATGATCCGGAGACAGCAGAGCTTTTTGAAGCGATTATAAATTTCCTGGCAGATACTTACAGTAAAAAAACAGGTGATGAGTGGGAAGTATATATCAAAAACTGGATTATCGGTAATGAAGTTAATATGCCGAATCATTGGAATTATACAGGAACGTTGGATCTTAATACAAATGTTAATTTATACGCAAGGCAGTTTAAGCTGGTTAGCGAGACCTTGGCACGCTATAGCGCGGAATATAATGCGGATATGAAAGCGTATATTTCAATCGAGCATAGTTGGATGGATAATGATGAGGGAAGGGGCATTGCCGGAAAAACATTTATTGATGCGTTTGCAGCCAGATTGAATGAAATTGCTCCGGGAATGAATTGGAATTTAGCGTATCACGCATATCCGGCGATTATGACCGATTCCAATATATGGAATTCAGGTTATACAACAAACGATATTAACACCAGATTTATATCCGGTAAGAATCTTAATATTTTAACAAATTATATTAAGAATACTTATGGAAGTGATAAGAGGATTATTTTGTCAGAACAGGGCTTTACGATGAGCGGCGGACAATATGCGCAGCAGGCGGCGGCACTTGCGTATACATATTATATGGCAGAGTTTGACGATATGATAGACGCTGTGATTTTCAGAAGTCTGCAGGATAATGATGCAGAAGCTGCACAGGGATTTAATTTTGGTCTGTTAAATAAAGACGAAAGCATGAGACCTGCGTATAATGTGTTTAAATATATGGATACTGCATATTGGTATGAATATACAGCGGATTGCTTGTCAACTATAGGTATATCCGACTGGGCGCAGGTTATTCCCGGATTTAATGCGTTAAAATTTTCTAATGCGAATGGGTTATGCTTAGGCAGCGATGGAAATTGGCATTATTATGAAAATGGTGAAATTAATCGTAATTTTGTCGGAATGGCAGAAAATGAATATGGCTGGTGGTATATTCGGAACGGTGAGATTGATTGGAGCTTTACCGGAATGGCGGAAAATGAGTATGGCTGGTGGTATTTTAGAAATGGTGCCATTGATTGGAGCTTTACCGGAATGGCAGAGAATATATATGGCTGGTGGTATTTCAGAAATGGCGCCATTGATTGGAGCTTTACCGGAATGGCGGAAAATGAGTATGGCTGGTGGTATTTTAGAAATGGTGCCATTGATTGGAGCTTTACCGGAATGGCAGAGAATATATATGGCTGGTGGTATTTTAGAGATGGCTCCATCGATTGGAACTATACCGGAATGGCAGAAAATGAGTATGGCTGGTGGTATATACGGAATGGATTTATTGATTGGAGTTTTACCGGCATTGCGGAGAATATGTATGGCAGATGGTATTATCAGAACGGACAAATTGCTTGGGGATATTCCGGAACCGTTGATTATGATGGAGTAACATATACGATTGTGAATGGAATAGTAGCAGAATAGTAATAAAATAGTCAGAGTAAGGGAGAAACAAGTTTTCTTCCTTACTTTTCTTATGTAAAAAGAATTGTGCAAATGAGAAAAATAGTGTATATTAGTTAAGACTTATAAAATGTGCAGGAGGCTTTTATGAAGCAGAGAGTTAAATGGATCGATATAGCAAAAGGCATATGCATGATTTCAGTAATATTGGGACATTTGGGAGTTCCGGAAATCAATGATGTTGTTTATGCGTATCATTTGTCGCTTTTTTTCATATTAAGTGGATATACAATGAAAAAAAATGCGGTAAATATGGAATATCTCAATAAGAAATTTAATTCGCTTCTTCGGCCATATTTCATTACATGTTTTTGTATAATATTGCTGGATATATTTAACTGTTTCATGTTATGGCATAATACTTCTGGCGAATACGTCACCAATATAATAGCAAATGACATCATTAAAGCATTTTGGGCTTCCGGGGCTATTACAAATTTTGGGGCTATTGAGATAGGATTGAGGATTGGCGTGATTTGGTTTTTACCGGCGCTGTTCTTTTCTTTAATATTTGTACAAGTGATTATCAATTATATTGAAAATAAGAAAATACAGTGTATTATAGTGGCTGTTTGTGCTTTTGCCGGTATGGTTTCGGCGAGATTTATCTGGCTTCCCTTTAGTATCCAGTCTGCCCTTATGGCAGCGCCATATATATTGTTAGGCTATGAGATAAGGCAGAGAAATTGGATAAATAGACTAAATCTAAAGGTGTTTTTGGGGTGTCTTATAATATTTTTATTGGGGATTAAAGGACATATATCGCTTATAAGTTTTGTTAATGCCGACGCACCGGACTTTTTTCTTTCTTTCATTGTAGGGGTTGCGTCAAGTCTTTGCGTTATATATATATCGATTAAAGTGAAAACATGCAGACCGCTTGAACTGATTGGTAAATATTCGCTTTATTTTATGTGTATTCATTTGTTGGAAGCAGAACAGATGGGAAGTTGGAAATGGAACATTTTAGAATATTTTGGAATAAATAATAAAATTGTTAATTTCGTTGTGCCATTGCTTTTGATTTCCTTTATTGTATTTTTGATCATTACACTAAAGAAGGCGGCCGCCGGTTTTAAAACCAAAGGCAATAAAGAAGAAACCGGTATGAATGAGAATACAATTTCGGATATTGCTATGGGGGGGTTAGTAATATTATTAATTTTGGGAAATTATGAGATTGCTCCAAATTTCCGAAATATAGTATATAGTTTTCATATGATGGCGTTTGTTTTTTATTTAGGATATTGTTTCAATGGAACAGCTTGTGAAAATATGAAATATACAATCTGGGGGCTGATAAAAACATTTCTTTTCCCATACGGTTGTTTTAGCGTTATTTACTGTTTGATAACACATGAAGGGATTGAAATAGAAGTGAAAAATGTTTTATTGGCATTTAGCTCTTCTATAGGGGCTGCGTATTTTGTTTTGCTGCTTTTTTTGGTGAGTTTGTTATATTTGTGTATTGAAAAATACATAAATCAGGATTGGAAGAAACATGTTGTTGTTTTGCTTTTTTCTTTAAGCGGATATTTCATAGGAAAGTTGGGATTTGCGCTTCCGTGGAATGCGGATATAGCCGCATACAGTATTTTATTTTATCATATAGGGCATTGCTTTAAAAAGTGTAATATTATGTCATATGTATGTAACAGATATTATTGGTATTTTTTATTAAGCGTTATTTGGGCGTATATGATATACCAGGGAGGAATGGAAATCCCGGTTAGGCGTTATGGAAATTATTCGTGGAGCTTATTGGGGGTGGTTTGTGGAAGTCTTCTGCTATATATGTTTTCAGGAAGTATTTTGAAAACAAACGGAAAAATTGTGAGGATACTGGAAATCATTGGTAAAAGCTATATATATATATTGATTGTGCACACACTTTTTAATTATCATGTATATAAATTGTGTAGTCGGTTATGGGAAGCAGGAACTTTTCCACATCTGGTAGTTATAGTCATAATTCAGGTTTTTGTAGGAATGGTAATTGCGTTGAGTGTTAATAAAATGGTTTATAGGAAACGAGGTTGAGATAATGAAAAACACATACGGTATTTTAGTTATTTTTTTAATTGTTTTTTGGGGAGGCATAATATTAAATCCCTTGAGCTTATTTGGAGCACAGTTTGATGGAGAAACAGAGGACTCCCCATATGAAAAAGGTGGACTGGTTCATATGGAAGTGTTAGAAAACGTTTCCTTAGAAGATGAAATTTCGCTTCAAAATCATGAAAATAATTTACCTTCTAAATATATGGTTGGTGATGAATTATATTGGAAAAATTTTTCCGGTTCTTTCTATTATGAACAGATGCCGGATAAAATTAAAAAGTTATGGAAACAGATGGAACAGGCGTGCATATTAGCGGCTGTTTCTGATCAGGATTGCAGTTTTGTAAGTGTTCAAGTAAATAGTTCGGATAATTTTTCAAGGCAGGAAATTGTAGATTTTATTTTGATTTTTAAATATTCTAATCCGCAATATTATTTCTTATCAAATAAGATGTTTATAAATAGCGTAGACGACGAAAGAAATGTGGGAATTTATTTATATGAAGAATTTAAAGATGGCACTGTAAGAAAAAAAGCAACGGAAATGTTCACTCAAAAGATGAATAATTGGATTGCCGTGATACAGAAAGAAAAGTATGATGAAGATAAACTTAAAGCCGCGCACGATATAATTGTCCAAAATACGAAATACGGATATGGAACGTATGACCAATCTGCGTATAGCATGGTTTGCGAGGGTGTGACGGTTTGTGCGGGATATACGGCGGCGTTGCAAATGCTTTTGAATGCGGTTGGTATTGAAACAGCAGAGGTTACCAGTGATTCCCATAGCTGGAATATTGTCAGACTTCATGATTATTGGTATAATGTAGACGTTACATGGGCTGACAGTACGGTTGTTATATATGATTATTACAATAAAAGTGATGTAACATTTAGGGCAAATACAACGATGCATGATCCGGAGACTATTTGGGATGGATTATTGCCGGAAATGAAGTATGATTCGGTTGCTTTAAAGAGAACCGCGTATAGGCCTGCTTATATTCAAGACGGAGGATATGATTATTTTATCATAAATGATAATCTATCTATTGAAGCTGCTTTGGTAAAGGTTATTGGAATTGGCGGTGAGGTTATTGACAGAGTCCCGAATATCCTTGTTTATGGAGATAAGGCATATTCAGTTACAAATTTTGATGAGTTATTGTTGTCTGTTAATGGGTTAAATTTAGGAGATGATGGTATATGGCATTATTATAATTACGGTCTGATTAACGATTTTTTTGTAGGAATGGCAGAAAATGAATACGGCTGGTGGTATATAACAGATGGTCAGGTCAATTGGACTTATACGGGAATGGCAGAAAATGAGTATGGCTGGTGGTATTATCATGACGGACAGCTAGACTGGGATTACACAGGAATGACATGTAATGAATACGGCTGGTGGTATTATCGTAATGGACGGCTGGACTGGGATTATACGGGAATGGCATGTAATGAATACGGCTGGTGGTATTATCGTAATGGACGGCTGGACTGGGATTATACGGGAATGGCATGTAATGAATATGGCTGGTGGTATTATCGTGACGGACAGCTGGACTGGGATTACACGGGAATGGCAGAAAACGAATATGGCTGGTGGTATTATTCCAATGGAATGATTGACTGGTCTTATACCGGCTTTGGAGAAAATCAGTACGGACAATGGTATTTTGAGAATGGACGTATTGTATACGATTGACAGGAAGAAAGGAAAGAGGAGTATGAAGAGAAAAAGTATTGTTTCTATTATTTTGGTGCTAATGTTGGTATTTAGTAATTTGCATTGGAATTATGATACAATATATGCAGGGGAACAGGACGAATTTTATCAAATGACGGAAGAGAATATTGTTCAGGCGTTGCTTTATTTATGCGATAGTTATGATATTAAAGCATTGCCGGATTTAAATAGTGAATCGGTGGTTACGATTTATTCAGGACAAACAGTAAATCTTGTTGGTATTGAGATTGTTGATGTTGATGTATGGTATAAGGTGAGGACGGCAATTAGTGATATTGAATATGAGGGATATATAGAGAGGGATTACCTTCTTTGTACAAATGAATTACTTATTGAATGGGAGAAGGAGAATATTAGCTGGGAGTATCTTAACAAGGCAGTTCTGTATTCGAGTTATGCCGATATAGAACAATTTCCTGAGAGTTATCGTGCATACTTATATGAATTGAAGGCAGCGCATCCTAATTGGAATTTTGTTAAGTTTAATACAAATCTGGACTGGAATACGGTTGTAAATAATCAGATGTATGAAGGCAGGAATTTAGTACCTTCAAGTTATGGCGAGGCATGGAAAACGGGGAGATATGATAATAATTGGAGTATGGCGTCAAGGGCGGCAGTTCAATATTATTTAGATCCGAGAAATTATCTTAATGAGACCTATATATTCGCAATGGAGCAATTAACATACAATGCGACATATCATAATCTTAATGGTGTGCAAAATATTATAAACGGAACGTTTATGGAAGGAGAGATACCGGGAGAAGGTATTGGATATGCGCAGGCATTTTATGAAATAGGGAGTGAAATCGGAGTCAGTCCGTATCACCTTGCAAGCCGGGTTAAGCAGGAACAGGGAGTGGCGGGAACTTCACCGCTTATTTCCGGCGAATATCCGGGATTTGAGCATTTATATAATTATTTTAATATAAAAGCAAGTGGAGTAACAAATACGCAAATATTTGTCAATGGCTTAACATATGCAAGGGAGGCAGGCTGGGTAACCAGATGGCTGGCATTAAAGGGAGGCTCACAATTTATTGCCAATAGTTATATTTTGAGGTTTCAGGATACCCCATATCTTCAAAAATTTGATGTTGATGCCAGTTATGATGGTTTATATATGCATCAGTATATGCAGAATATAGTAGCCCCAATGAGTGAGGGGAAGACGATGAAGAATGCATATACAAAGTCAAATAGCATTGATAATGTGTTTTCTTTTAAAATCCCTGTATATGATAATATGCCTGATTATGCTTCGCCGGTTCCGGGTGATAATGCTAATTTATCCGGATTGCAGATGGGAAATGACGGAATTTGGAGATACTATAGAAATGGTACTGTCGCGTATGACTTCACAGGAATGGCAGAGAATGAATATGGCTGGTGGTATATCACGGACGGTGAAATAGATTGGAATTACACGGGAATGGCAAGTAACGAATATGGCTGGTGGTATTACCGGAACGGACAGTTGGATTGGACATATACAGGAATGGCATGCAACGAATACGGCTGGTGGTATTACCGGGACGGACAGCTGGACTGGGCTTATACGGGAATGGCGTGTAATGAATATGGCTGGTGGTATTACCGAAGCGGACAGTTGGATTGGACATATACAGGAATGGCATGTAATGAATATGGCTGGTGGTATTATCGGGACGGGCAGTTGGATTGGACATATACAGGAATGGCAGAAAATGAGTATGGCTGGTGGTATTACCAGAATGGAAACTTAGACTGGACTTATACTGGTTATGCTTCAAATGAGTATGGTGAATGGCATTTTACCAACGGGGTTATTGATTGGACGTAAACTATATGAAAGGAATGTTTGCCTGGTATGGGTTTAGGCAGACATTCCTTTTGTTTTTAGGAAAATGTTTCTTTTATTGCCATAATTTTTCCGTTGTAGTACAATAATATCATTACGAGGTGACAAGATATATGAAATGTATTGTACTTGCAGGAGGAACAGGTGATACGCTTTGGCCGCTGTCCCGCCGTAAATATCCAAAACAATTTATGCCTTTTCGAGAAAAACGTTCTCTATTTCAGGAAAATATCGTTCGTAATATGACGTATTGTGATGAATTTGTAATCGTTACAAATATAGAATTTCAATATGTAGTGGAGAGCCAAATGCGCGCGCTTCAGGGAGTTCATTACAGTCTTATTTTAGAAGAAACAAGCCGCATGACGGCGCTTCCGATACTTGTTGCGACTATGCTTGAGGACGAAAATGAGGAATTAATGGTCATTGGTTCGGATACCATTGTGGAAGGCGGAGAGTATCAGAATGCCATGATCATATCAAAGAATCTGATTACAGCAAATCGGATTATTCTGCATGGAATAAAACCGACAAAAGCGAGTACAAGGTTTGCGTATGTTTTAGGAGAGAAAGAAAATGTCCGTGAGATCATTTATCGTCCTACAGAACAGGCAGCGCAAGAATTAATAAAGAACGCCGACTGTTATTGGAATTCCGGAATTATTATTTATAAGGCAAAGAATCTTCTCGAAGATTTTAAAAGAGTTAATCCTCAAATGTACCTGCAATGTCGAAAAATTGTAGAAATGATGACAGATGAGGTTAAAATAATTCCCGCAAAGTATGCTCGTGAAGCAGAATGTATCAGTATTCATGAGGCGTATCTTATGAGAAGCAAAAATCTGTATCTTCTTCCTTGTGAGTACGATTGGAGCGATATTGGAAGCCTGCGTGCGTTTAAGAGATTTTTGCAGCCTGGCGATACGAAGAATGTGTTAGTCAGAAGCAGTGATTCGGTTATTATCAACCGGGATCCGGACCGGTTGGTAGTAGTCAACGGCATTCAGGACGCGGTAGTGGTTAATACAAACGACGCGGTTTATATTTCATCAATGGAACAGGCAGACGATATTCGCGGTATTATGGAGCAATATCACGACCAATATATTGATTATTTTGACTATAATACGATTTCGTTTCGAAGTTGGGGAAAACATGAAACCTTAAAGAGAGGGCATGATTATAAGGTTAAAAAAGTCACAATCTCGCCGGGACATGAGTTTTCCCTGCATAAGCACGAGTACCGCAGCGAGCAGTGGACCGTAGTAAAGGGCACGCCGACAATCACCCTTGGGGAGAAGAACGGGGAACTGGTAACGAAGGATTACCAGATGGGTTCCTGTATTTTTGTACCGATCGGAACACCGCATAAGGTGCGGAATAACACGTTGGAAGACGTGGAGATTGTGGAAGTGGCGGTAGGGCACCGGGTTCAGGATTCCGATGTGATCCGTCTTGGAAAGCAGGTCACGGAAAAAGAGCATTTTATTAAGCTGACGCCTTCCTTTAAAGATTATCTTTGGGGCGGGACAAGGATCCGCGACGAATTGGGAAAACAATGCGATCTGGATATTATAGCCGAGAGCTGGGAATTGTCTGCCCATGCGGACGGCGTTTGCAGGGTAGCGTGCGGCAGATATGAGGGAATGTATTTTAATGATTATCTGGAAGCCATCGGGCGTGAGGCGCTGGGGTGGAAATGCCAGCATTATGACAGGTTTCCGATCCTGATCAAGTTTATTGACGCGGCAAATCCGTTGTCCGTCCAGATACACCCTGATGACGAGTACGCGCTTAAAAATGAGGGCGAATACGGCAAAAATGAAATGTGGTATGTTATGGACTGCGATGAAGGCGCGTACATCTATTACGGAACAAAAGGCGTGGTTTCCAAGGAAGAACTGAGGGAGCGTATTAAAAATAATACGATCTTAGAAGTGCTGAATAAAGTGTATGTGCATAAGGGAGACGTTTTTTATGTGCAGGCGGGTACGATCCACGCGATCTGCGGCGGCATTTTGATCTGTGAGATCCAGCAGAGTTCAAACTGTACCTACCGTATGTACGATTATGACAGAAGGGACAAATTCGGAAATCCGAGACAGCTTCATATTAATAAGGCGATTGACGTTGTGCGAATGGATCAAGTGAGCGGGTTGAAGTACGGATTACCCGAACCGGACGGAGCAGGCAATGAGAAGACGCTGCTTGTCCAGTGTAAATATTTTGAATGTAATAAGTATGTTGTGCGGGAAGAGTTAAATCTGCCGGTAGACGAAACGTCGTTCCGTTCCATTATGGTGGTAAACGGTTCCGGAGTGATCGGCGACGGCGGATACTCCATGGAATTTGTCCGCGGGGACAGTTTCTTTGTTCCGGCATATAAAAATATAATCAATATCAAAGGACAGTGTGAGATTATAGTGACGCATATTTAGAAAGAAGCGGAGGGATATTTGTGAAAGGAACTTTAAGAAAACGGATCATATGGATATGTCTGGCGGGAATATTCTGTCTTTTTCTAAGTTTTCCGCAGCGTACCGCGGCGGAGGAACAGCAGACGCAGGATATTTCAAATCTGGTTATTTTTGTTAAATACAACGGGGATTCCAGGGATATTTTTAATGCGGAAAAGGATTATACAACATATAAGGTAAGTAACTGGAATGATATTAAGAAAATGTACGGACCGAATGTACAACATGATTATACATCAGGAAACGACTATGACAATTCATTCCAAAATTATATTTATACGATTTCGGAACATAAAGTGAGCGTAACGAATATTTTTCCGCAGGAAAACGAAGATGGTACGGCTGTAAACACATATGAACTGAAAAAGAGTTCCTATGGTACGGAGGGCGAGATAATCGCGGAGGTACTGAACGCGTTAAATGACGCACGTATCAATAATGACAGTAATACATTTGAATTATCAAAATACAAGCTGGATAACCTGCAAAACGGTTTTGTCGATAATCTTACGATTATTATACAGGGGGACGCGGGGGAAGACAGGAATAATATCATTTATCCCCATAAAGCACAGTACAGTGGGCAGGAAACGTTAAACGGCTGCCGTATATTTAATTATAATATGATTCCGTCAGCGGTTCTTGTGACAGATGACGCCTCTACGGGAGTAAAGCAGGCGCAGGGAGTAATTGCGCATGAGTTCCTGCATATTTTGGGTTTTCCGGATCTATACCGCACAAGCGGCGACGGACATCCTGTCGGCGAGTGGGATACGATGGCGAGAAACAGTTCTTTTTTGCAGTATCCGCTTTCTTATCTCAGGGCGCAGCAGGGGTGGATATCGGCAGACGAGATTACGGAAAGCGGCAGGTATACGCTTACGGCTGTATCGGAGAGCGGCGGAAATAAGATTTTCATTTTAAAGACGCCGGTATCCGATACCGAAATGATCGTTCTGGAATACCGGAAAAAGAGTTCCAGTATTTATGATTTTGAACACAGGATCCCTTCCAGCGGCCTCTTAATGTACCGGGTAGATACCAAGGTCGAGGGTTATACCAATATTGCGGGTGAAAATTATATATATGTGTACCGCCCGAATGTAACGGATCCGGAAGCGGGAAAAGATGTATTGACATCGGGAACTTATGCGGGTGCCAATGCCGTCTATGAAGCGGCTCTTGATGTCGCGAACGGCGAGACGGAATATGGAAGCACCGATTTAACGAAGTCTTTTAGGGATAATACTTTATACTATTCCGATGGAAAAAACAGCGGGATATATATAAGCGGTCTGGAGTTGTCGCCGGATCAGAAACAACTTTCTTTTTCCGTAACGTTTGCGGATTATGAAAGCGCGGATTTATGGGAAAATGTAGGAAATGCGTTTGGAAATAACAGTTATGGCGACGCGGTTTTATATGCGGATAAAGATAACAAAACGCTTTATATGGCACAGACAAATGGGATCGGCTCAAATGCCGGGGTTCAGGTATACCGATGGAACGGCGCGTCGTGGGAGACGTTTGGAGGAACCGTTAATAATGCGATGTCTCCGACGATCGCGGTGTGCGGCGGTCAGATGTATCTGGCATATCAGAGAAATGATAATGGGAGTACGAGTATCTGCCGTCTGGATAACGGAAGCTGGAGCGTGATAAAGGAGACGTCTGCGCAATATGTGCAGAGTATGCAGTTCGTAGCGGATAATGATAGTATTTATGCGGTATATCAGGAAAATATATCTTCGGGGGGGAAGAAACTTGTTATCTATGATGTAAAAAATAATATCGTGGTGAATGAGGAAAAGACGCTTCGGGATTTTGGCAATCCGTCCGTATGCAAGAACGGTTCCCATCTTTATGTTCTGTACTCTGATTTTTTCGGGGATAGCGGGAACAATCATGCGGTGATTGATGTTTATGACATTGGCAAAAAGAAATGGAGTAATCTGAAAACATACCCTCTGACGGCAACCAATATCCACTCGATCAAGGCGGTTGACGGAAAAATCTATGCGTTCGTGGGAAAAACGGGAGAAAATCCTATCGTATCGGTATATGACGGTGTCTGGTGGAAAGATACGAAAGTCGCAGAGATGAACCATTTTCTTAATGTGTCAATGGAAATCATTAAAGGTGAAGTTTATCTTACGTTCATGGACACGAAAAAAAATCAGTCTTATGTTTTGCGGGGAAACGGGAACGGTTTTTCCGTTTATTGTGATGATGTGGGAACCGGCTTGTTTGCGCTAAGTGCATGCAGTATGGACAATACGATCTACACGGCGACGAAGGCGCTTGGGTCAGAAGTTTCTCATGTCAAGAAAAAAGATGTGACCATACCGGACTATGCGTTGGTTTTGAACGCGCCGGGGCAGTATACCAATGCGGAGGTTTATATTGACGGCGTACAGGAACCTGCGGTTAAGAACGGTTCGGTTTATTCGTTAAATCTGTCTCATGGAAACGCGAGAACGGCTGTTATGTATAACTATGATTCGGCAGGTATTCCACGGGAAATGTATGTCTGGATATTAAGAACCGAAAACGGAAATTATGTGGCGGAAGCGGCAGGAGGATTGGAAAATTTACTGAGTTACCATGGCTTTTCCGTCCGAATTAAAAGTCCGGCAGGTATTCGTTTTAAATCCGGTATTGATATAGAGCTTAGGGAACGGCTTCTTGGTGCGGGAGTGGACGGTTTTAAGCTGGAAGAGTACGGAACATTGTATATGACAAATGCCAACCGCGGTAAATATCCGTTTATAAAGTCCGGTAATAAAGTGGGGAGTGGACGTTCGTACTGGGTAGAAGACTCCGTTGTAAATGATAAAATTTTGGAAACGGTAGATGGAAGATACCGGTTCGCCTCAGTGTTGATCAATCTGCCGAAAGAGCAGTACGCAACGGATTTTGCATTTAGGGCGTACATTATTTTAGAGAGAAACGGAGAGAAATTTATATTGTATGGTCCGCCGGTTTACAGAAGCATTTATACGGTTGCGAAACAGTTAGATGTCAGAGGGGAGTTCAAACCGGGAAGTAATGGAGATAATTTTATAAAAGGCATTATTCGTTCGGTTGAAACCGGCGGGGATTGATAGTTTTAGTACAATATTAGCAAAGGGGCATGGAGGCAGAACAATGAAAGTATATGGAGTAATCATGGCGGGCGGAGGCGGAACCCGTTTCTGGCCGATTTCAAGGCAGGCAAGACCAAAACAGCTTTTGAATTTAAGCGGCAAGGAAATCATGGTGAATGAGGCGGTTGACCGTTTGGCAAAGACAGCGGATATGGAGGATATATTTATTGTAACCAATAAGACCCAGACGGCGGTTATGAAGGAAGTGACAAGCGGACGGATCCGGGAAGACCACATTTTATCCGAGCCGTCTGCCAGAAATACGGCGGCATGTATCGGTTACGCGGCAATGGAGATCATAAAAAAATACGGAGACGGGATTATGGTGATCACGCCGTCCGACGCGTTTATTAAAAATGAAGATGAGTTTACGAATATTTTGTCAAAAGCGGTGAAGGAGGCGGAAGCAACCGAACATCTCGTCACGGTGGGAATTACACCTACGTTTCCGTCAACCGGTTACGGTTATATTAAGTATGATACCGTATCGGAAGGCGAGGTAAAGAAGGTACAGGAGTTTAAGGAAAAACCGGATTTAGAGACGGCAAAGGAGTATGTGGCGTCCGGAAGTTACGCGTGGAACAGCGGTATGTTTATCTGGAAAGCGTCGGTTATTTTAAAGAATTTCGAGAAGTTCCTTCCGGAGATTTACGCGGATCTTCTAAAGATCGGTGAGGCAATGGGAACAAAAGCCGAGTATGATGTGATCAATGAGGTATATCCGCAGATTAAGAGCATTTCCGTGGACTACGGTATTATGGAACAATCCGATGAGGTTATGGTGGTTCCGGGTGAATTTGGCTGGAATGATGTGGCAAGTTTTGATATGCTGAAGGTCATGCATGATGAAGACGCGGACGGAAATGTTATTGTAGGTAACTGTGTGAATGTTGATACAAAGAACAGCGTAGTGTATTCTTCCGGCGGACGTCTTGTCGCAACACTGGGGCTTGACAATATTGTAGTGGTTGAGACGGCGGACAGCATTATGGTTTGCAGCAAAGACCGCGTTCAGGAAGTCAAAAAGATTGTGGACGAGTTGAAAGCGCAGGGGAAGACGGAATATTTGTAAAATTATTTATGTTGAATAAAATAAAAAGTGATTGAGGTATCCGGTAATGTTTACAAGCATTTGTTTTATTATTACGAGTATCGTGGCTTTTGTGATGATTATGTTGTCTCCGAGGAAGGATAAAATAGAAAACGGAGTTACGCAGGCAGTAGCTTCTGTAATGATTTTGATTACCTACTGGGTTTTTACAGCGGGATTGATTAATATGCTGAATTTACCGGTAAATATAGGAAACTTATCAAAAAGTAGTCTCTTGATCATTCTTTTGGTGTGTTGTAGCATTATAAAGAAAAAGAAGATTCAGAAGTATTTTTTTTCGTGGAAAGACGCACTTGTTGTCTTAAGTATACTGGCTGTTACAATAGCAATCGGTATGGTACGTTATGGCGTAAATTTTGATGTGTTTGCGTATTCCCAGGACGATTCGGTAAGGCATTTTCATTACGCGACTGGTCTGGTAGAAACCGGAAAGCTTCCAGGCAGATATACTTTGTATTTGATTAATATGATTTTTATACAGGTGCTTGACCCCATAATTGGCATGGTGAATTGGTACAGAGCGTTTTTGTTTTCGGAAATGTTTTTATTTCTGGAAATTGGTGTTGTGTTCTGGATTTTGATACGTACTTATATAAAGGATAGATATTCATGGGGGGTGGGTATTGTCATGGAATATTTATTTTTGTTAGGATATCCGTTGATGAATATGCTATGTGGCTTTGAGTATCTTGGTTCGGGAATGCTTGTCTGTACGTGGCTGCTGTGGATCATGTATAAGATAGAAAAGAAGGAAATTGGAAATTGGGTAGGAATTATATTATTGATGCTTGCCAATCTGGCAATGTGTAATTCTTATACCCTGTTTGCTCCGGCAATGCTTCTGGGCGAATTTATTTATTTTGTTGTATTGCAAAATAAAAGAAAGTTTTATTCGTGGTATTCCTTATTTCTTTTTTTGTTCGGATTTATAGTACCTGGTGTTTTGTGTATCTGTTTTGTGGCACCGGACTATATGAATATAATGTTTCCGCTAATATTAGCGGTATTGGCGGCTATGAGTCTTTTGTTGTGGGTAAATCGGTTGAAATTTTTCCGCAGACACTACCGTATCCGTAATTTTTTATGGGTAGTTGGTGTGGCGGTGGTATGTTGTCTGGGATTTCGCTATGTTTTAATGGATATCGTGGTGAATTATCTGAGAACCGATGGAAGCATTTACAGAGAACCTTATGCGAACTTCATATTTTGGATATTTCCTGTTATCCTGTTTGTTTTGCGTGATATTAGAAAAAAGCGTCTGGACGCGGGATTATCTGTGATGGCTTTTGTACTTATTTTTGGAATTTGGATGATTTATTGTGTTACAATAGGAGAAATGGGTACTTATTATTTTTATAAGCTGCATTTTCTGATGTGGGTATTAGTATACTGGTGCGCATTTCGGGAAATTGTATCCGCGAAGGGAGCGGAACGGAGATATATGACGACTTACCTTATTATGGGGCTTGTGTGTTTTGGTATTTTTTTAACAGGATTTGAGAAAAACCTTCAAAAAGAACAGGAATATATGTGGCCGAGCAATATATCGGCAAATATCTTTGGTGTATATCAGAATAATATAGAGTCCCTTCAGGCGGGCGGCAATGTGACAAGAGATATGCAGACCATGTATAATGCGGTTCGTGAGGTGGTGGATACGCAGGATACATTTGTGCCGTATTTCGGGGTGGAGCTAAGATACTTAAAGGAATATTATTATTATCTTAGCGATCAGAATCCCTATGATCACCCTGAATATTTAAACAATGCGGACTATCCTTCTTTCGATATTTTTGAGGATTTACAAAAACTAGGCTGTAAATATATCTTTGTGGAAAAGGGTTACGGAGAAACCTATAAAGAATATAAGCCTGTATTTGACTGGTTCCCTGTTCGTTTTGAAAATGATTACGGGTGGCTTTTAAAAGTGGAATAAGTGTGATATACTTATGGAACAAAGAAATTGCAGGGTATTCCTGTTAAATAAAAATTAAAAAAGTTAAAGGAAAAAAGAAAATGGGTAAATATTTTGGTACAGACGGCTTCCGCGGGGAAGCAAACGTAAATCTGACAGTGGAACACGCGTACAAAGTCGGTCGTTTTATCGGCTGGTATTTTGGCAGGGAGCATAAGTGCAAGGTGGTGATCGGAAAGGACACCAGACGTTCCAGTTATATGTTTGAGTATTCTCTGGTTGCGGGACTTACGGCATCAGGAGCCGATGCGTATCTTCTGCATGTTACCACGACGCCAAGCGTTTCTTATGTAGTACGGACGGAAGATTTTGACTGCGGTATTATGATTACCGCAAGCCACAATCCGTTTTATGATAACGGGATTAAGCTTCTGAACAGTAACGGTGAGAAGATGGAGGAGACTGTTATTTCCCGGATAGAAGACTATCTTGACGGCGCAATGGAAGAAATCCCTTTTGCGCACAAGGAGGCAATAGGCTGTACGGTAGATTATGTCGCCGGAAGAAACCGCTATATGGGGTACCTTATTTCACTTGCCATCTATTCTTTTAAGGGAAAGAGGATCGGGCTTGACTGCGCCAACGGAAGCGCATGGAATCTGGCGAAGGCGGTATTTGACGCGCTGGGGGCCAAGACTTATGTGATCAATAACGAACCGGACGGAACGAATATTAATACCAACTGCGGTTCGACTCACATAGAGGGATTGCAGAAACTGGTAGTGGAACAGGGACTGGATGTCGGATTTGCGTTCGACGGGGACGCGGACCGCTGTTTATGCGTGGACGAAAATGGAAACGTCATCAACGGCGATCTGATTTTATACATTTACGGCTGTTACATGAAGGAAAGAGGAAAACTTATCGGTAATACCGTCGTTACAACGGTCATGTCCAATTTTGGTCTTTACAAGGCGTTTGACGAAGTGGGAATCGAGTATGAGAAAACGGCTGTCGGAGATAAATATGTATATGAAAGTATGACCAATAACGGCCATCGTCTCGGAGGAGAAGCGTCAGGACATATTATTTTCAGCAAGTACGCGACCACAGGCGACGGAATTATCACCGCACTCAAAATGATGGAAGTTATGCTGGCGAAAAAGAAAACGCTTTCCGAACTGGCAAAACCGGTGACGATATACCCGCAGCTTCTTAAAAATGTCCGTGTTACGGATAAAGCGGCGGCACAGAATGATCCCGAGGTAAAGGCGGCGGTTAAGAAAGTGGCTGAGAAACTTGGAAATGACGGACGTATTCTGGTGCGGGAAAGCGGAACGGAACCGCTGGTCCGTGTTATGGTAGAAGCGGCGACAGATGAAATCTGCGAGAAATATGTCACGCAGGTGATTGACGCAATTATCCGGCGGGGGTATGAAGTGAAATAGGAATGGTGAAGGAATGAAAAAGAATAGCGCAATTGTTTTAGCGATATGTATTTTATGTTTTGTAATAGGAGTTCTGGTTGGTCTTCTCGGATTGAAGAAGACAACGCCGGTAACCTCCACGGAAACGGTAACACTTTCAGAGATTTCCGTGCGGTTAAATTCGGGAAATCTGGAGTGGTTTAACGGAAAGGAATGGATTATTTACGGAAGTGTGGAGGAGCTGCTTCTTTCCGATGATATGACAATGGAGGAGCTGGAAGAATACTATTATCCAATCATTGCCGCGAGAATCCAAACGGAAGAAAGCGTTGCGGAGGCAGAAAGCGTAAAGGCGTCTGAAGCAGCTTCCGCTGCGGAAGCGGAATCGATAGCAAAGGCGGAGTCCGAAGCGGCGTCTGCCGCGGCAGCCGAGCAGAATAAAACGACTACGAAGCCAAATGTTGTAAAACCAACTACAACTACGAAACCGGTACAGACGCAGGCGCCGGAAAATAATTACGAGGAGGAAGATAATTCCTCAAATAATTCCCAGCCGGATCCACAGCCGCAGCCGGAACCGGAACCACAACCAGAGCCGGAACCGCAGCCGGAACCAGAACCGGATAATTCGGGCGACGGAGAAGATATGGAGTGGTCTCCGGATATTATGTAACAAATAATTTTCTAAAAGGAGGGAAATATTATGGCAATTCTTGTAACAGGCGGCGCCGGATATATCGGCAGCCACACGGTAGTAGAACTTCAGAATGCGGGTTATGATGTGGTTGTTGTGGATAATCTTGTCAATTCCAGCGAAAAAGTTCTTGAGAGAGTAAAGGCGATAACCGGGAAAGACGTTACGTTTTATAAGGTTGACATTCAGGATAAAGAAGGTCTTGAGCAGGTGTTTGACAAAGAGAACATCGAATCCTGTATTCACTTCGCGGGTCTGAAGGCGGTCGGCGAGTCGGTTGTAAAGCCGCTTGAATACTATACCAATAATATCGCGGGAACGTTGACCCTTTTAGATGTAATGCGGACGCATAACGTGAAGAACATTGTATTTTCATCTTCCGCAACGGTTTACGGAAATCCGGCGTTTATCCCAATCACGGAGGAATGCCCTAAGGGACAGTGTACGAACCCTTATGGCTGGACGAAGTCCATGCTGGAGCAGATCTTGACGGATCTGCAATACGCGGATAAAGAGTGGAACGTTATCCTCCTGAGATACTTTAATCCGATCGGAGCGCATAAGAGCGGAACGATCGGTGAAAATCCAAACGGTATTCCAAACAACCTGATGCCGTATATCACGCAGGTTGCCGTAGGGAAATTAAAAGAGCTGGGAGTTTTCGGGAATGATTACGACACACCTGACGGAACAGGCGTGAGAGACTATATACATGTAGTGGATCTGGCGCTGGGGCATGTCAAGGCAATTGAAAAGCTGTCGGAAAATCCGGGGCTTAAGATTTATAACCTGGGAACGGGCAAGGGCTATAGCGTGCTTGATATTGTCAAAAACTTCGAGGAGGCTTCCGGAGTAAAAATCCCGTATGTGATAAAGCCTCGGCGTGCCGGTGATATTGCCACATGCTACTCCGACGCGTCCCTGGCAAAAAAAGAACTTGGGTGGACTGCCGAACGTGATCTGAAAGAAATGTGCGAGGATTCATGGAGATGGCAGAAAAATAATCCGGAGGGATACTAAGATGTTAAAGGCGGTTATTCTGGCAGCAGGACAGGGAACAAGAATGAAGTCCAGACTTCCGAAGGTTGTTCACCGAGTGATGGGGAAATGTATGGTAGAACATGCGATCCATGCGGCAAGGCAGGCGGGAGCAGATGAAATCTGCGTAGTGGTCGGTCACGGAGCCGAAACGGTAAAAGCCGAGATCCTTTCCGGGAAAGAAGCGTCCGCGATCACATTTGTCACGCAGGAACAGCAGCTTGGGACAGGACACGCGGTAAAATGCGCAAGGGATTTTATCGGAACAGAGGGCGAGACGCTGATCCTTTTCGGGGATACGCCGCTGATCACAGGTGCGACCCTTGGAAAGCTGGTTTCGACTCATCGGGAACAGGGAAACAGTATCACGGTACTTTCGGCAGTTCTTGACGATCCGTCGGGTTACGGAAGAATTATCCGTGACGCGCGGGGGCTCTTTGTAAAGAGCGTGGAACACAAAGACGCGACCGAGGAAGAACGCAGGTGTAAAGAGGTAAATTCGGGAATGTATGTTTTTGATTCGGCGCGGTTGTATGAGGCGCTGGATTTATTGAAAAATGACAATGCCCAGGGCGAATATTATCTTCCGGATACCCTGATGATCATTAAGGATAAGAGGCTGAAAGTAGACGCGATGGTGGTGGAAGACGCGACGGAGATTGAGGGAGTAAATTCCCGTGTCCAGCTTGCCGGCGCGGAAGAGATCATGAAGCTTCGTATCAACAGAAGATGGATGGAAGCCGGAGTCACGATCATTGATCCGAAAACGACTTATATAACGCCGGACGTCCAAATTGAAAATGACGTTGTGATCTATCCGAACACATTTATCACGGGAAGCACGGTAATTCACGCGGAAAGCGTCATCGGACCGTTTTCTTATCTTGAAAACGCAGTGATAGACCAGGGCTCGGAACTTCCTGCGTACACGAAGATGACGGAGTGACGGCGGCGGTATGAAGATAATTGTGGGTTTGGGAAATCCCGAAAGAAAATATGACGGAACAAGGCATAATATCGGATTTTCGGTGATCGATAACATATGCGGTGAGTATAATATTGCGCTGGATATCAGGAAACATAAAGGTTTGTGCGGAAAAGGCGTTATAGCCGGTGAAAAGGCAGTGCTTGTAAAACCTCTTACTTATATGAACCTAAGCGGCGAATGCGTCCGTGAGGTCATGGATTTTTATAAAGTAAAGCCTCAGGATATCATTGTGATTTTTGACGATATCAGTCTTCCGCCCGGAAAGATCCGCGTCCGTCCGAAGGGCAGCGCCGGAGGGCATAATGGGATCAAAAGTATCATTGCCCATTTAAACAGCGAGGAGTTCTGGCGGATTAAGTGCGGCGTCGGGGATAAACCGAAGGGGTATGATCTGGCGGATTATGTACTGTCGCAATTTACAAAGGAAGAGATCCCTCTTATAGAAGAAGAGAGGAAAACGGCGGTAAAAGCATGTGAATGTATGATCGCGCGTGGTATTAATGAGGCGATGAATCAATATAATTAAATGAAAGTCATAAAATCATCCGGGGTATGAAAAACATATCCCGGACAAATGCCGTTGGAGGAAAAGATGCGGATTTTTTTGGAACCGGTAAGGGAACTGGAACAGTATGATGAACTGATCGAAACAATTGAAAACACCAAGACCGTTATGATCAGCGGAGTCGCGGATACGGACAAGGCACATCTGGCGTGGGGGATATCACAGGCATTTCCCGCAAAGCAGAAAGTCATAGTAACCTATAGCGAATCAAAGGCAAAAAGTCTTGTGGAAGAATATTCGTTTTATGATAAAAACGTAGTATATTATCCCGCAAAAGATTTTATTTTTTATAATGCGGACGTACACAGCAACTATATTGTAGAACAGCGCATGGCGGCGATCCGTGCCATTATGGAAACGGAAGAGCTTACGGTGGTTACAACGATCGACGCGCTTGCGGACCGTCTTCTGCCGATTGAAAGCCTTTCAAAAAATGTACTCACGGTCCGGGAAGCGGACGTACTCGATCTGGAAGAGTGGAAAGAGAAACTCCTTCGTATGGGGTATGAACGTCTGGGACAGGTGGAGAGTGCCGGTCAGTTCGCGATCCGGGGCGGGATTATGGACATTTTCCCGTTTACGGCGGAATGTCCCGTCCGCATTGAACTGTGGGACGACGAGGTGGATTCGATCCGCACGTTTGACGTGTCCAGCCAGCGTTCCATTGAACGCTTGGAGACGGTGACGGTCTATCCGGCAACGGAAAATCCCGTAACAAAAGAGCAGATAGCGGAGGGCGTCGGAAAGATTGAGAAAGAGCTTGCCGCCGCGGTCGGACATTTTACGGACGAAAAATTTCTTGAGGAGGCAGGCAGGCTAAAAAAAGCGGTCGGCGAGGCGCTGGAGGAAATAAAGGAACAAAGCGGCAGCCGTTTTATAGAAAAATATATTTCGTATTTTTATAATACGACCGTATCTTTTGTAGAATACTTTAACAGGGACGCGGTGTTTTTTCTGGACGAACCGGACCGGATTTCGGAGAAAATGTCGGGAGTCGAGGCGGAATTTCGCGAGAGCATGAGCCATCGTCTGGAGAAGGGATACGTCCTTGCGGGACAGACGGATATTTTGCGGAACGAAAAGGAGATCATGGCGAAATTAGGGGCAAGAAGAAGTGTCGCGTTGTCGGCGCTTTCCTATAAACCGAAGTATCTTGATATTGAGAAAGAAATCATGTTTCACACAAAAAGCATTAGTTCTTATAACAATAAGTTTGAAATGTTGGTGGGAGATTTAAAAAGATACCGCAGGAGCGGATACCGGATCGTTCTGGTGTGCAGTTCCAGAACCCGCGCGGGCAGGATAGCAGACTCGCTTTTTGATTATGATATCGGAGCGTTTTATTCGGCGGATTATGATAAAGAGCTGGGCGCCGGACAAATCATGGTTACTTACGGGCAGATGAAAAACGGATTTGAATATCCGGACGTGAAATTTGCCGCGATCGCCGAAAGCGATATTTTCGGTCAGAGGAAGAAAAAACGTCGCAAAAAGAAACGGTATGAGGGAAAAGAAATCGCGAGTTTTAACGATCTCACGCCGGGGGATTATGTGGTCCATGAGGATCATGGACTGGGAATTTACCGCGGTATCGAGAAGATGACCGTAGAAGGGATTGAGAAAGATTACATTAAGATTGAATACAGCAATAACGGAAATCTGTATGTGCTTGCCACCCAGCTTGACGTTATCCAGAAGTATGCCGGCGCGGAGGCGAAAGCGCCGAAGCTGAATAAACTGGGAAGCCAGGAGTGGGTGAAGACCAAAACGAAGGTACACGGAGCCGTGGCGGAGATTGCTAAGGATTTAGTGGAACTTTATGCCGTCAGACAGACCAAGGAAGGGTTTGCGTTTAGCAAGGATACACAGTGGCAGAAGGAATTTGAGGAACTGTTTCCGTATGAGGAGACGGAGGATCAGATCGGCGCTATTGAGGATACAAAAAACGATATGGAAAGCCGTAAGATCATGGACAGACTGATCTGTGGAGACGTGGGCTACGGAAAAACGGAGATTGCGATCCGCGCGGCGTTTAAGGCGGTGCAGGACGGGAAACAGGTCGTTTATCTCTGCCCGACAACGATCCTCGCGGGACAGCATTATGATACGTTTGCGCAGAGAATGAAGGATTTTCCCGTTAAAGTAGAACTACTGTCGCGTTTTCGGACGACGAAGCAGATAAAAGCGACGGTGGAAGGGCTGAAAAAAGGTCTTGTGGATATCGTGATCGGGACCCACAGGGTTTTATCGGCGGACGTGCAGTTTAAAAATCTGGGACTTTTGATCATTGATGAAGAACAGCGATTTGGAGTAACCCACAAGGAAAAAATAAAAAAATTAAAGGATAACGTGGACGTTCTCACGCTTTCCGCCACACCGATACCGAGAACCCTTCATATGTCCTTAGTAGGGATCCGGGATATGAGCGTTCTTGACGAGCCGCCGCAGGACAGACTTCCGATCCAGACGTTTGTAACGGAGTATAACGATGAGATGGTCAGGGAAGCGATCCATCGTGAATTATCCCGTCAGGGTCAGGTATACTATGTTTATAACCGCGTGCAGGATATTGACAGGATCGCGTTAAAAGTGCAGGAGCTTGTGCCGGACGCAAGAGTGGCTTACGCCCACGGGCAGATGGACGAGAGGAGCCTTGAGGCGGTCATGTATGATTTTATAAACGGTGAGATCGACGTCCTTGTCTCGACGACGATAATCGAAACGGGACTTGACATCGCGAATGTGAATACCATGATCATACATGACGCGGATAAATTCGGGCTTTCCCAGCTTTATCAGCTCCGCGGGCGTATCGGACGTTCCAGCAGGACGGCTTACGCGTTTCTGATGTATAAGCGCGACCGTATGATCAAAGAAACGGCGGAAAAACGTTTGCAGGCGATCAAAGAGTTTTCCGAGCTGGGGTCCGGTTTTAAGATCGCGATGAAGGATCTGGAGATCCGCGGCGCGGGAAATGTTCTCGGGGCAAGGCAGCATGGGCATATGGAAGCCGTCGGATATGATCTGTACTGTAAAATGTTAAACGAGGCGGTGCTGGAATTAAAGGGGCAAACGGAAAGCAAGCCGTATGAGACAACCGTAGATGTTACGCTGGACGCGTTTATTCCGGCGTCTTATATAAAAAACGAAGCGCAGAAACTCGAAATATATAAGCGGATCGCTTCCATTGAAACGAGAGAGGAACTGCTGGATATGGAAGATGAACTGGTGGACCGGTTTGGGGACCTGCCGCGTTCGGCGTCGAATCTGTTAAGTATCGCGCTTTTGAAGGCAAAGGCGCACAATGCCTATGTGACGGAGATCAAGGGCGGTAAGAAAGGCGTGAGGCTTCGCATGTTTGCCAACGCAAAGATCAATGTGGAGCGTATTCCCGACATTATAGCGCAGTACAACGGCATGCTGAAATTTAAGGTGGAAACCCAGCCGTATTTTACCTACGTTCCTATAAAAAATTACGCGGGAGCGGAAGGAGATCTGGAATTTCTGGAGGACATCATGGAGCTGGCAGACAAGATCGGCGGCTGAATTTAAAATTGTTTTTTTCTCAGAAAATGTGCTTTGGTTTAGTATATATTTTCTTTTTTTCCACATAATACATATACAGCTTGGCAAGCATTATCAGGTATTGTATGGAGGAAATGAAAATGAAGGCAACAGGAATTGTACGTCGGATTGATGATTTGGGAAGGGTTGTAGTGCCAAAGGAAATCAGAAGAACACTTCGGATTCGTGAGGGTGACCCGCTGGAAATATTTACGGACCGCGAGGGTGAAATCATTTTAAAGAAGTATTCTCCGATTGGTGAGCTGGGAGTATTTGCCAGACAATATGCGGATTCGCTGGCACAGACTACGGGACATACGGTGTGTATTACGGACAGGGATCAGATTGTCGCGGTTTCCGGCGCGCCGAAGAAAGAGTTGATCGCAAAACCCATCAGCAAGCAGCTCGAAAACGCGATAGACAATCGTTCAAGTATCGTGGCGATTAAAGATGATAACCGTTTTATTCCGATCGTAAACGGCGACCTTGAGGAGTATCATTCCCAGGTTATCAGCCCGATCATATGTGAAGGCGACGCGATCGGCTCCGTTGTGATCACCACAAAGGAAAACCGTACAAAGCTCGGCGATACGGAAGTAAAGATCGCCGATTCAGCGGCGGGATTTCTGGGAAGACAGATGGAGTCTTGACAAATGAGGAAGAAACCTTTATAAATGAAAGAAAAAGGTGGAATGGAACATGCGGTTAGATAAATATTTAAAAGTATCCCGTCTGATCAAGAGGCGTACCGTGGCAAACGAGGCGTGCGACGCGGGGAGAGTGCTGATCAATGATAAGACGGCAAAGGCGTCCCAGGAAGTAAAGGTCGGCGATACCATTGAGATACAATTCGGACAAAAAACGGTAAAGGTCCGGGTTACGGAGATAAAGGAAACGACCCGTAAGGACGATGCGGGGGACATGTTTGAATATTTGTAGAATAATTTTAAAACCTCCTAATATATTGTAATAACGGATACGGTCAATTCTGTTATGAAGTATAGGAGGTTTTTGTTTTGGAGGAAAAACAGACAATACGGAGCGTCAGTCATAAAATTCTCATGGATAATCGCAAGAAAGGCAGCATTACAGGTGTAGCGGACGTAATCTCCTTTGACTTGAAGGAAATACTTCTGGAAACGACTATGGGAATGCTCACAATAAAAGGACAAGATTTAAAGGTCACGAGGCTCTCGGTGGAAAAGGGAGAGGTGGATCTGACGGGACAGATTGACAGTATGACCTATACGGAGATTTCCAGTTATGCGAAAAAGACAGAAGGTTTTATTACAAGGATGTTTAAGTGATGGGCGAGCTGGTACAGTGGGAATTACAGTATGTATCCGTAACGATCACGGTCGGGATAGGGCTGGCCGTTCTGTATGACTGTCTGCGCATATGGAGGCGGCTGATCCCTCACGGGGTGATCTGGCTGTCCGCGGAGGATATTTTATTCTGGATGACGGCGGCGCTTATTACTTTTATGGTGTGTTTTACGGAGGACGCGGGAAATATCCGCTGGTTTGCCGTGGCGGGGGAAGTTCTCGGCGCGTTAATGTATCATTACACCGTAGGGCGTGTTTTCGTGAAGTATGTTTCTTTTATTTTGCTTACGCCGTTTCGAATTATAAAAAAAGCATTGAAAAAACTGTCCGAATCCTTTAGAATAGGTCATAACAGATAAAGTCAGGAGATGACGGAAGATGACGAAGAGGAGAAAACAGAGAGTATTCAATCTTGCGGGGTATATCGCGATATTTGCCGTTGTTATTACGATTGCCGTAGTAACGTGGGTTCGGGGTATGTCGCTTCAGAAACAGCTTGACGCTTATGACGTAAGGCAGGAACAGCTCGATTCTTTGATCGAGCAGGAAGAGAACAGGACGATCCAGATCGAGGAACGCAAGAAATATATGCAGACCAAGCAGTATATCGAAGATGTCGCAAGGGAGAAGGTTGGATTGGTTTATCCCGATGAGATCATGTTCAAGTCCAACAAGTAAATTTTTTCGCTGTTTTAAGACCTTGATCGGGTTCAGGGTCTTTTTTGGTTTCATAGGAAATATGTCCGTTTGTCGAACGATTTTTAAGTTTGGCGCGCTGTTTTGACATTTTTTTAACGCCTCCGAGGTTATAATGGTAAAGTTAGTGAAAATGGCGAAACGGGGTGAAGTTTTTTGGAAAAATATAATCTGGCATATACAGGGGAACATTTGGAAAATTCGGCAAAAGTTCTTGAAAAAATGGCGGATATTTATGAAAAGCTTTCGGACCGGTATCACAGTTCGGAAGTTTCCGGCTCCGTCATTGTCCAATTGAGGGAGATCGCGCGGCTGGTCATGGAATTTACCGGCGCGTACAGCAGGGAAGTTGAGCCTGACAAGCAGGTTTATGAAGAGATTGAAAAGAACCTCGACAGACGGGGGATCCGGCTTGGGGACATGCGCGTCATTGAGCGCGGCGACGGAACAAAGGAATACTATCTCCGTCTGAAGACATATAAGAATAAATGTCCTACAACCAGGGAAGTCGCGGGGTTATTGTCGGAAATTCTCGGGACAGGCGTTGTCCCGGAGGAAAACAACCGCGTAATGCTGAACGGAAATTTTAACGAGTATATTTTTGCGGAATGTGGAAGATTTCAGATCATATATGGCGTGGCGAGGCGAAATAAAGCGGGAAACGTAATTTCGGGGGATACATA
>JAMPBI010000300.1 GCA_023666775.1 Alistipes sp.
CTTCTGATAGTCGCCGCTGGTCGCGTTTTTCATCCACGCCTCATTTTCAAAATACCATTGGATCGTCTTTCGGATACCCTCTTTAAACATGGTTTCCGGATACCAGCCGATCTCCGCCTTGATCTTATCCGGCGCGATGGCGTATCTTCTGTCATGTCCCTTGCGGTCCGCAACGTAAGTGATCAATTCCTTTGAAACATTTGCCTTTCTCGGATCCCCTTCCGGCAGCATTTCCTGTAACGTTTCCAGAATAATATTTAATATCTCGATGTTCTGCTTCTCGTTGTGTCCGCCGATGTTATAGGTTTCAAAAAGTTTTCCCTGCTCCTGCACCATATCGATTGCCTTGGCGTGATCCTCCACATAGAGCCAGTCCCTGACGTTCTTTCCGTCGCCGTAAACCGGGAGTTTCTTGCCTTGCAGCGCGTTATTGATCATCAGCGGGATAAATTTCTCCGGGAACTGGTAAGGACCGTAATTGTTACTGCAATTTGTAATATTCGCGGGAAATTTATAAGTGTCCATATACGCCTTAACCAGCATATCCGAAGACGCTTTGCTCGCGGAATACGGACTATGCGGATCATAAGGGCTTGTCTCATAAAAGAACGCGCCGTCGTCTTCCGGAAGAGAACCGTACACCTCGTCCGTGGACACATGCAGGAACTTCTTTCCCTCCTTAAACGTTCCGTCCGGAAGTTCCCATGCCGCTTTGGCACAATTTAACATTACCGCCGTTCCAAGCACATTGGTACGGACAAACACTTCCGGATTGACAATGCTCCTGTCCACATGGCTTTCCGCCGCGAAATGCACAACCCGATCAATGTCGTTATCGGCAAATATTTTCGCTATGGCTTCCCTGTCGCAGATATCCGCGCGGATAAACGTATAGTTACCGCGGTTCTCGATCTCCCTGAGATTTTCAAGATTGCCCGCGTAAGTGAGCAGATCCACATTGATAATGCGGATATCGTTATCATACTTCTTAAACATATAATGAATGTAGTTGGAGCCGATAAACCCGGCGCCGCCCGTCACAAGATAAGTTCTCATATTCTTCTCCAATCCTATTTATACCAGTCCCGAATCCATGTATTCCGCCAGCGCGTCCTTCCAGTCCGCCATCACATACTTCGTTGTAAGCCGGAGCATATAATTGTCCAGAACGGAATAGGCTGGCCGTTTTGCCGGCGTAGGGTATTCGGCGGTGGTAATGTATTTTACTCTGGTATCTTTTCCCGCCAGCCGGAAAATTTCCGTGGCAAAATCCGCCCACGAACAGCTTCCTTCACATGTTCCGTGAAAAACGCCGTAATTCTGCGTCGGTTCCATGAACCGGATCAGCCGCGCAAGCTCCGCCGCGCTGGTAGGCGTTCCAAACTGATCCGAAACGACCCGGACTTCTTCGTTTGTCTCACTCAGTTTTAACATGGTGCGGACAAAATTGTTGCCGTCTCCGTAAAGCCATGCCGTTCTTATGATGAAAAAACGGTCCGCAAACTGCTTCACAAACTTTTCTCCCTCAAGTTTTGTCTTGCCGTAGGCGCCGCATGGCGCCGTCTCGTCAAATTCTGTGTACGGTCTGTCTCCTTCGCCGTCAAACACATAATCCGTGGAAACATGAACCAGTTTCGCCTGAATTTTATTTGCCGCAATACTTAAATTCCGCGGTCCCACCGCATTGATCCGATACGCGTTATCCCAGTCCGTCTCACATTTATTTACATTCGTATGCGCCGCGCAGTTAATGACCACATCGGGACGTTCCGCCTCCATGACGCGCAAAACATCGTCAATGCTTGTTATATCCAGATCGCTTACATCGGTATTAACGATCTGCACCGCCTTTTCTACAATTTCCTGCGCATACGCCTGATTTATGGCTCTTCCAAGCTGCCCGTTGCATCCGGTAACTAAAATCTTTTTCATACTCCACACCCTATAATCCGTTTGACACATCTACAAGATACTGACCGTATTCCGTCTTCATCAACGGTTCGGCAAGTTTTAAAAGCTGTTCTCTCGTAATGTAACCCCTTCTATACGCGATTTCCTCAATGCAGGATATATATAAGCCCTGTCTTTTCTGGAACGCCGAAACAAAATCCGCCGCCGCGAGGAGCATATCGTGATTTCCCGTATCAAGCCACGCGAATCCCCTTCCAAGCCGTTCCACCTGAAGCGCTCCGCGCTCCAGATACGCGTTATTCACCGCCGTGATCTCAATCTCTCCGCGCGCCGACGGCTTTACGTTCTTCGCGATCTCCACAACGTCGTTATCATAAAAATACAATCCCGGAACCGCGTAATTGGACTTCGGTTCCGCCGGTTTCTCTTCGATAGATAACGCCTTACCGTTCTCGTCAAACTCTACCACGCCGTATTCCCTCGGGTCTTTTACATAATAACCGAAAATCGTCGCCCCCGTTTTCCGTTCCGCCGCACGAAGAAGCACCTTTGAAAAACTCTGTCCGTAAAAAATATTGTCTCCCAGCACCAGCGCCACATTATCCTTACCGATAAAATCCGCTCCTACAATAAACGCGTCCGCAAGTCCTCTCGGCGTTTCCTGAACGGCATAGGAAAAACTCATTCCAAGCTGGCTTCCGTCCCCGAACAGCTCCTCAAATACAGGAAGATCCCTCGGTGTGGAAATGATCAGCACTTCCCTTATCCCTGCCAGCATTAATGTGGATAGCGGATAATAAATCATCGGTTTATCATAAACCGGCATGATCTGCTTCGATATCGCCTTCGTCAGCGGATATAACCTTGTCCCGGAACCGCCTGCCAGTATAATTCCCTTCACCTGTATACCTCCCGTAACTATATTAATACCATAATTTGCATAATCACAAGTTATTATACTACTTAAACGCAGAAAACTCAAGGGCTGGCATAAGCCGTTGCTAAATCGTTATAATTCATATCCTCTGAAAATATTGTATTAACAGCCATTAAACTGAAACAATGAATAATTCACCATAATATGGAATTAAAGAATCATGTGTTAAAAACATTAGGCTTTCCGCTTTCGCCTGTGCAATCAATATCCTATCAAAGGGATCATTATGTTTTGGTGCATCGTTAGGTCTTTTTAATGTTTCCAGCGCCATAACATGTTTATTTAAAATAGGCAGCACAATATACCCATTTTCCTCACAGCCTTTTTCCAAAAGATTTCCATTCATACGAAGCTTATCCGGATGCAGCATATGTTTAATTGTAGTTTCCCAGACTGACACTGTACTGTAAAAAACCACATTATCTTTGTTAAGAATAATA
>JAMPBI010000301.1 GCA_023666775.1 Alistipes sp.
TACAACAACTCGGTTAACAGCCGAGTGCTCTACCATTGAGCTATCGAGGAATATTCTGTTATTTAACAAGAACATTATATTCTTATTACTTTTATCTGTCAATACTTTCCATAAGAAAATGTAAACGTATGAATAGAACTGCTACTTCCGGTAACAGTTCTATTATATACAATGGTTTCCGATCTTATTCCTAAGAAATTACGCTAACTTCGCTTTCGCCGTCTCTACAAGCTTTGCGAATGCTTCCGCGTCATTGACCGCCATATCTGCCAGGATCTTTCTGTTCAGCTCAATATCGGCTAACTTCAGACCATGCATCAGCTTGCTGTAAGAAAGACCGTTAATTCTTGCGGCCGCGTTGATCCTGGTGATCCAGAGCTTTCTAAAATCTCTCTTTCTCTGCTTTCTTCCCGCGTATGAGCTTGCCAGCGCTCTCATAACGGACTGCTTTGCCACTCTGTACTGCTTTGATCTGGCTCCTCTGTAACCCTTAGCCAGCTTTAATACTCTATTATGTTTCCTTCTAGCGTTCATGCCGCCTTTAATTCTTGCCATTTTAGATTTTCCTCCTTTTTACAATTCCAAAACCTTAGAGATAAGGCATAATCTTCTTCATTGTCTTGATATTTGTTGAATCCGTCAAGGTTGCTTTTCTAAGATTTCTCTTTCTCTTAGCTGACTTCTTGGTTAAGATATGGCTCTTGTAAGCCTTCATTCTCTTTAATTCACCGGTAGCGGTTTTTCTAAAACGCTTTGCAGCAGCTTTCTTTGTCTTTAACTTTGGCATAATATTTCCTCCTTAATTCATAAAGCCTAATTCATCTATTTTAACGTTTTTCAGTTAAAACCATTATAATACTTCTGCCTTCCAGTTTGGCAGGCTTCTCGATCTGGGCAATATCGGAAAGTTTCTCGGCAAAATCATCAAGGATATGCTTTGTCTGCTCCATATGCGCCATCTCGCGTCCCCGGAACTTTAAAGTAACTTTTACCTTATCGCCTTTTTCAATAAATTTCCTTGCGGAATTAGCCTTGGTATTCAGATCGTTCACATCGATATTCGGCGACAAACGGACTTCCTTGATATCGATCACTCTCTGCTTTTTTCTTGCGTCCTTCTCTTTTCTCGCAAGCTCGTAACGGTATTTACCGTAATCCACGATCTTACAAACCGGCGGCGCCGCGTTCGGTACGATCTTAACTAAATCCACGCCCGCCTCTCTCGCTAATTTCATCGCGTCTGCCGGAGTCATTACCCCGAGCATTTCTCCATCTTCTCCAATAACACGAATTTCCCTGTCTCTTATCTGTTCGTTAATCATTAAATCGCTAATAGCCGTGCACCTCCGAAATAATTTAAAACAATTCCGCATTCATTTCCCATTAAATTAAGATAGAGAAATCACGAAGTAATTTCCTATCAAATAAAAAATGCGGGTAGCAAGTCAGCTATCCACATACATTCTCACGGCGCCGTCACGGAGACATACTCCTATAACCGCACACTGTCAAATATAAACCCAAGCCATCTGCGATGCTGAGGTGAGAGTGGATAACCCTGCTTTGTTTTTGCAACTTCTATAATATACCATTGCCGCGAAACGTTGTCAACACATTTTGGAAATTTTTCGGAAAAAAGTTTTCATTCTTTCCAAGCGGTTTCCTTTTTGTTATAATATCTGTACTGTCCCGCGGGACAGAATCCGAAAAGGAAAGAGGAACCGAAAATGGCTTTTGACGGCATCACAATCTCCAACATTGTAAAGGAACTTACGCCTCTGCTTGTGGGCGGACGGATCAACAAGATCGCCCAGCCGGAAAACGACGAACTGCTTTTAACCATAAAGGGCAGCCGCGGTCAATACCGTCTGCTTATGTCCGCGAACGCAAGCCTTCCCTTATTATATATTACGGAAACCAATAAAACAAGCCCGCTGACCGCGCCGAACTTCTGTATGCTTTTGCGAAAGCACATCAATAACGGCAGGATCCTTTCCATAAAGCAGGCGAGTCTGGAACGCGTTGTGGACTTTGAGATCGAACATCTTAACGAAATGGGCGACGTCTGCGTAAAGCACCTGATGATCGAGCTGATGGGCAAACACAGCAACATTATTTTTGTGGACGATAACAACGTGATCATTGACAGTATCAAGCACATTTCCGCGCAGGTCAGCTCGGTACGGGAAGTTTTGCCGGGACGCGCTTATTTCATTCCCGACACCACGGGAAAACTGGACCCGCTCACGGCGGATTACGCCGCTTTTGCCGCAAACGTTTATGAAAAGCCCTGCAATATCCACAAGGCTTTGTATACTTCCCTCACCGGTTTCAGTCCCTGCGTTTCCACCCAGCTATGCTTTCTCGCCGACATTTCCTGCGAGGCAAACGCAAAAGACCTGACGGAAAACGAACGCCTGCATTTATACCATATTTTTTCACAGATCATGGAAGATATTAAAAACGGCAGTTTCACTCCGAATATTGTATATAAAAACGGCGTTCCCGTGGAATTTGCTTCCATACCGCTTACCAATTACAGCGACGGCACGGCAAAAAACTACGCTTCCGTCTTCACGCTGCTTTCCGATTACTACGCCGAAAAGAATACGATTTCCCGCATTCACCAGAAATCGGCGGATTTACGCAAGATCGTCAATACGATCTTAGAGCGGGACCACAAGAAAATGGATTTGCTGTACAGACAGTTAAAAGATACGGAAAAGCGGGAAAAATACAAGATTTACGGTGAAATGATCAACGCCTACGGCTACGGGATCGAGGAGGGTGCCAAATCCTTTACGGCGCTGAATTACTACACAAACGAGGAAATCACCGTTCCCTTGGACGAAACGCTGACGGCGCGTGAAAATTCCGTCCGCTACTTTGACCGCTATAACAAATTGAAACGTACCTTTGAGGCAACCAACAAACTGCTTCTTGAGGTTCAGGCGGAAATCACTCATCTGGAGTCGGTCTCCAACGCTTTGGATATCGCTCTTTATGAAGAAGATCTGACGCAGATCAAAGCCGAACTGGTCGAATACGGATATATGAAACGCAAAGGCTCCGCAAAAAAAGAACGCTTTACCAGCAAGCCTTTTCACTATCTGTCCTCCGACGGCTTTCACATTTATGTGGGAAAAAATAATTTCCAGAACGAAGAACTTTCTTTCCAGCTTGCCGCGGGAAACGACTGGTGGTTTCACGCCAAGGAAATACCCGGCTCCCATGTGATCGTTAAGACAAACGGAAAAGAACTT
>JAMPBI010000302.1 GCA_023666775.1 Alistipes sp.
AGCTGCCGGAGGAATTTTTGGAAATGGCGGCGGTGGCGACGGTGGGCGACGTGATGGATTTACAGGGAGAGAACCGCATTTTCGTAAAAGAGGGTTTGAAACTTTTAAACCACACGAAGATTTTGGGTCTGCGCTCGCTGATGGAATTAAACGGGATCGGCGAGGGAAGTCTTAGCGCGTATCATATCGGTTTTATTCTGGGACCGTGTCTGAATGCCAGCGGAAGGCTGGACAGCGCCGATTATTCCATAAGGCTTCTGATGGCGGACACAAAGGCGGAGGCGGACCGGCTTGCGGGGGATTTAAAGGCGTTTAACGACGAGCGCAAAAATCTCACCGCCCTACAGGTGGACGAGGCGGTCCGGCAGGTGGAAACGACGGCGCTTGGCGGCGACGACGTGCTGGTGGTCTATCTGGAGGAATGTCATGAGAGCATTGCGGGAATTATCGCGGGAAGGCTTCGGGAAAAATATTATAAGCCGGTTCTGGTGCTGACGAAAGCCGAGGACGGGCTGAAAGGTTCGGGGCGTTCCATCGAAGGATATAACATGTTTGAAAAACTTCTGGAGGTTTCCAACCTGATGACCAAATTCGGCGGACACCCCATGGCGGCGGGCGTGTCCCTCGCGGTGGAAAATCTCGCGGAATTTAGGAGACGTCTTAACGAGGGCGCGGGACTGACCGAAAAAGAGCTGACCCCCGTGGAGTGGATCGACGTGCCTATGCCTGTTTCCTATATCACGGAGGAACTGATTTCCCAGTTTGACCGGCTGGAACCTTTCGGTAAAGGCAACGAAAAACCGTTGTTTGCGGACCGGGATCTGCTGATCACGAGGATCGCGCTGATCGGGAAAAATAAAAATGTGCTGAAAATGAACCTTACCGATCCGAAAGGATATTGCGTGGAAGCCGTGTGCTTTCACGCGGAGGAAAACGCGCCGGACATATGGAAATGCGGCGATAAAATTTCGGTGCTGTATTATCCTTCCGTCAACGAATACAACGGAAAGAAGACGATACAGATTGTGATCAAGGAAATGCGAAAGAGCGGCTGACGGGTTTGCTTGATAGAGAAATTGCGTTACAATTTCTTTATCTCATTTTTGGAGCGTTTTGCTTTATTCATGCCTCCGGTCATGTGGGACTGCTCGGAGTCCACAAAGCACGCGCGCTTTACGGAGTCTTCGCCGAAACGCCCGCGGATTTTGTCGATGGCGGAATTGAGCTTTTCCAGACGGTCGTTTTGCGGGGCGGGCGCAGGAGCGTTGTTTTCCGTCATCATGTCGAACAGATTGTACTGCTCGTATTTATTGTTTCCCGCCTTGGAAGTGGAAACGCCGATCAGGCGCAGGGGCGCATGGTTCCAGCCCTCGTCGAAGAGTTTGCAGGCAGTCTTATAGATCACTTCCGTGATATTGGTGGAGGAGTCCAGCGTGGTCTGTCTGGAAGTGTGGTTAAATTCGCAGTCGGTCATTTGGACGGCGATAACGCTGACGTATGCTTTATCCGCGCGGATCCGCGCGCCTACCGTCTCGGAAAGGGAGAGCAGGATCCGGTGAGCCGTCTCCTTATCGGTCACGTCATAGCTTAAAGTGGTAGAGTTGCCGTACCCTTTGTTGGCGGTCTGGTGGTCCGTGAGGATATTTACGTCTTTTCCGTTGGCGTAGTCGTGAATGATCTCCCCGTGTTTCTTAAAATGATATTTCAAAATATTTACGTCGGTGCGGGCGAGTTCGCCGATGGTATGGATCCCCAGGGCATGAAGTTTCCAAGCCGTGGAATGTCCCACGAAAAATAAATCGTCCACGGGAAGAACCCAGAGTTTTTCGGGAATTTCCTCGGGAAACAGCGTGTGGACGCGGTTCGGCTTCTCAAAATCGGACGCCATTTTCGCAAGGAGACGGTTCCTTGAAATGCCGATATTAACGGTAAATCCCAGCGTGTCATAGATTTCGTCTTTTAGTTTCCCGGCGAAGGAAACGGGACTGCCATAGAGCTTTTCACAGCCTGTCATGTCGCAGAAAGCTTCGTCGATACTGTATTGTTCCACCAGCGGAGCGTATTTTCCCAATAAATCCATGAACGCCGCGGAGCATTGGACAAAGTAGGAGTAGTGGGGGCTTGCCACCACAAGTCCGGGGCATTTCTGCCTTGCTTTCATGAGCGGTTCTCCGGTGACAATGCCGAAAGCCTTCGCCGGAGTGGATTTGGCGAGGACAATGCCGTGCCGCGCGGTTTCGTCGCCGCCGATGACCGACGGAATGTCGCGCAGGTCGCTTTCGCCCTGTGAAATCCGCAGGAGGGATTCCCACGACAGAAACGCGGAATTAACGTCGATGTGGAAAATAACGGTATTTTGGTCGGACATGGGGATACCTCCTGCTGTTTTTTGATGGGAAATTGTGTTTAAGTAAAGTATAGCAGAACGTCAGTTTGGAGTAAAGAGGGGAATTTATAAGATTACACTTGCCAAGATGGAATGAATTGGGCTATAATAAATTTGTCGAATTTTGTTCGATAAAGCTTTCTGCGAAAAACCTCAAATAAATATAGGATAAAAGGGAGATGTTTAAATGGATACTTTGGTAAATGTTCTTGCTGAGTTATTTTGCAAGGCTGGAAACTGGCTCATAGTTGTATTTGCGATTGGAAATATTGTTGCTTTTTGTAAAACCAAAAGAGCAATAAAAGTGTTGGAAAATATGTTTGCGCCCAAAGGTGATAAAGTTAATGGAGTAAGTGCCAGTATGATATGGGATAATGAACAAATATCTGAATTGAAAAAAAAGCGTAAAAAAATGGTAAAAAGTTATACATGGTATGCAAATTTAACAGCGATATTTCCACTTTTAGGAATTTTAGGCACGGTAGCGGCACTTGTTACATATTCCGACATAACGATGGAGAAAAATTTAATGGTTGCATTAAGTACAACGCTTTTGGGTGTACTTTGCGCAATTTTTTTTAAAGTTGTTGACGCGGAGCTTTCCGGTCCTCTGGATATTGTTATTGACGATGCAGATCATGTAATTCAGGAATATGATGAAGAAAAGAGGCGGAAAAATGAGGCATAACAGAATAAGAAATGTTGTGATTGAACTGACTTCGCTTCTTGATATTGTTATGATTTTGATTTTTGCCGTTATGATCCAAAATTCTCGGCTTGTAGAAGCGAGTAATCAGGAACGAAGTGAATTGCAAATAGAAAATGC
>JAMPBI010000303.1 GCA_023666775.1 Alistipes sp.
CCCGCCGTACTTTCCCTGCCAGAAACTTCTTTTTTCCTGCATAACGCTCCGGTTATTTACCACATCTTCAATAATCCTGCTTTTTTCCCCGCCGCTCAGCGAAACTTTATCAAATGCCTTCTTAAACCGATTCCTCATCAAAACTCTCCCAACCTTTCCTTTAATAATTCTCTTCCCTTTGAAAGATATCCCCTTACCGTTCCGGCGCCCTTCTTCATCAATTTTGCGATCTCCGCCGACGTGTATCCCTCGTAGTAGTGCAGATACAGCGCGACACGATATTTTACCGGAAGCATAAGCACCGCCTCCAGCAGGTCCCTGTCCTCATCATGAACGGGAATATCCGAAAACGCCTCGTCGTCTACCGTAACTTTCCTGTTCCAGAAAGATTTCAGCATATCCTTGCATGTATTTCCCGCCGTCACGATCAGCCACGCTTTTTCATGCTCCGCACCGTCGAATACCTTATCCGTTTTCATCAGCTTGACAAACGTATTCTGTAGGGCGTCCTTCGCGTCCTCGGGATTTTTCAGGTAAGAATAGCACAGCCTATATATACAGTCGGCATGACGCTCATATATTTCCCGTGTCATATGCTGGTCCACCTTATCACCTCCTTCCCGGTATCAGACTGCCGTCGTCCATTTCATGAACGGTATCGCAAAGCATATGAATATCCTCTGAATTATGAGATACGATTAAAATTGTTTTTCCTTCTTCCTTCAGATGTAACAGCAGTTTCCGGATTTCAGCCACACCATTTTTATCCAAAGCATTCATGGGTTCATCTAAAATCAATATATCCGGATTTTCCATAATTGCCTGTGCTATGCCTAAACGTTGTTTCATTCCCAATGAATACTTCCCAACATGTTTTTTATCGTTAGGATCAAGCCCTACCGTGGATATGGCGCTATAAATTTCCTTCTTACCGATCGTACCCTTTAGTGACGCTAAGTAATCCAGATTTTTGTAGGCGCTTAAAGATGGGAGAAAACCGGGTGCTTCTATGATAACACCAATGTTTTCCGGAAAATCTACATCTTTTCCGATTTCTTTACCGTTTACCCACACATGTCCTTCGTCTGGTCGTATTAATCCGCATATTATTTTGATAAGAACGGTTTTACCGGATCCGTTCCTGCCGATAATACCGTGGATCTTTCCTTTTTCAAAAGAAATGTTGATCTGTTTTAATACATTTATCCCCTTAAAAGATTTTGAAATTTCCTCTACAATAATCGCATTTTCCATATTGTCCCCTTTCCCACCGTACATACCGGCACGGCCGTTTTTTGTACTATGCCCGAAGATTCTTTATGATAAAGATAACCGAACTTATCATTATTACTGCCGAAATGCTTACGATCAGAAACAAATACGACCGGTTTCCGAAAGACGCATTTCCGACCTGCCGTATCATTCCCCAATAGGGCGGCAGGTAAGCGGCTATTTTAGAGAAAAGCTCTCCGACAACCACCATAATTCCCTCTACCGTTAAATAAAAAACTATGGTTATATGAAGTTTTTTACTTTGAACAAATAATGCCACGGAAACCAAGGACATAAGCAAGGTATGCAGAAAAAACAGCGTCAAAAACAGTAAAAATTCCTTCTTTCTGTAATCCCCGGCAGCCACGCATATTTCTGTTACCGCTACAAACAAAAACAGATAAGACAGGTTGGCGGTAACAATTCCCATAAACCGCCGTGTAAACCATTTTTTCACATTTTCGGACCGGATCATGGTATAAATCCGTAATACACCCATTTCCAAATCCATGAAAAGAATGCTTGCCGCAACCGGCGGTAAAACGCACAGGTTCCATCGTATGATTCCGATCATATCCAATCCCCTGCCCCCTTGCGGGGAAAAACCGGCAAGAATATCCATAGCGCCCTTTTCGGGGGTAACCGCAATCAATAGTATCATGACAGCGGCATACATTATGATTGTCCGTCCGTTCAATATCCTGTTGATTATTTTTATGTTCATTGTCCGGCTCCCACTGTTATTCGGAAATCATATCTTTGGATTTCCTTAAAAATCAGTATCATCAGAAGAATTATCACAACTGCGAATACCAAAAATGACTGGGCGAACGACGGCAGTAATTCCCGGTATTTTCCATGCACATTGTGATACATGAGCAAACTGTTTCCAAGCAGGGAATACCTTGCGTAATAATTGGACTGAAAAACACTCAGTATCATATAAAAAACCGCATGAAGCAGTGTCGTAACGGCATATCCTAACGTTTTAGGCAGCTTCAGGTTACAAAAAAAGAGAAAAAGGCTCATCGTAAAACCATATGCTATATTCAGGGCAATACCGATAAGAACGGCTTGTAAAGGGCTTAACAGCAAAATATGAGGATACGGGAAATAAGCGCTGTATTCCCCGATATCCATACCACAAGCCAGATAATAAAAGGGTTCGCTCCAAAAATTGCCTACATAGGCATTGCCTGACAGGAATATCACTCCCGCCAGCAATATGACCAAATAATAAAGACTGCAGGCGGCAAGCAGATATAAAATTTTACCGGTCAGCCATTTCCAGCGGGAAACACGCAAAAGCGTATACGTTTCGTTTTCCGAAGAAAAAGGTATGTCCGAAACCAAGAAAACAATACTTAGAAACACCGCCGATACGGTGTATCTTTCACAGCAAAAATACACAAAACCTTCCAGTATGGAAAGAGGTCTGCCAATCCCCCGGGAATACTCAAATAGCGGCATAATGCCGACAATCTGTATCGCGCATCCCATAAAAAGTGAAATATAAAAACGCGGGGAAGCAAATGCCGTCCGTAATTGATGTCGGAATATTTTAAACATTCCACAGCCTCCTTTTGACCAGTACGCTAAATAAAATACAGATGATACCTAACAATAATATTTCATAAAGCAGCGGATATAGCGTAAACGGTATGAATGAAGTGTTCGGCATCAGCATATTAACCGGACTGAGAACCAGTAAATTTCCCAGCCGGTAAAATATGAGATGTACGGAAAAATAAAGGGCAAACGGTGCCGCCAGCGCCAAATATTTATTGGGAAAAATAACAGATACCAAAAGTCCTACATCCGACCAGACGGCACCAAACAAAAAAGCGAGTACCATCAGCATGAGGGCAAGAAGCAGCCCACCCCATGTATACTGCATTTGGGCGTAAACTGTTTCGTCAAATGATGTGGAA
>JAMPBI010000304.1 GCA_023666775.1 Alistipes sp.
GCGACGATACGGTAACGCTTCTCGATATCAACAATTCCGTGCCGGCAGATCTTTATAACGAAGATATCAAGGGGAAATTCGACTATACGTTAAAAGACACGTTTATGGGCTTCCATTGCGGAAATACGGCGGCGGGAAAGCTGTCGTTCTGCGAAATGAAGTACCAGTTTATTATGGCGCGCTCCCTTCCGGAAGAAGTTACCCAGGGAACGCTTGAGGGCGATATCATACCGGGTGATATCACGTTCTTCCGTTTGCAGAGTACGGCGGACGCACAACTTACCGCGTATATCGCGCAGGGCGAGGTCCTTCCGGTAAAAACAAGGTCTTTCGGCGCAATCGGTATTTTTGCGATCCCGGAGATGGGAAGATTTTACCGCCACGTTCTGATCGAAAAGAATTTCCCGCACCACGGCGCCGTTGCTTTCGGACATTTCGGCAGGACGCTGTTTGAGGTATTTAAGTATCTGGGCGTGGAGGAAATCGGCTTTAATCAGCCGAAGGGAATGTTGTACCGGACGGAAAATCCATTTTCATAAAAGGAGCGTATGATATGCTGTATATAGGGATCGATCTCGGCACATCGGCGGTCAAACTGCTGCTGATGGACGAAAAAGGCGGGATTAAAAATATTGTTTCCAAGGAATATCCCCTTTCCTTCCCCAAACCGGGCTGGTCGGAACAGAACCCGCAGGACTGGTTTAAGGGTGTGACGGAGGGGCTTGCGGATCTCCTTACGGGAGTTGACAAGTCTCTCGTTTCGGGTATCAGCTTCGGCGGCCAAATGCACGGATTGGTTATCCTTGACGAGAACGATGAAGTTATCCGTCCCGCCATTTTGTGGAATGACGGGAGGACCGTGAAGGAATGCGAGTATCTCAATAATGTCATCGGAAAGAAAAAATTATCGGAGTATACGGCGAATATTGCCTTTGCGGGCTTTACCGCGCCAAAACTCCTCTGGGTGCGTGAAAACGAACCGGAGAATTTCGCGCGGATCAAAAAGATCATGCTTCCGAAAGATTACATCGCTTACCGGCTGACGGGCGTATTGTCCACGGAACCGTCGGACGCGTCGGGTATGCTGCTGTTTGACGTGAAGAACCGGAAATGGTCCGGCGAAATGCTCGCGATCTGCGGCATTACGGAGGAAATGCTTCCGAAAGTCTACGAAAGCTATGAAGTGACGGGCTGCGTGAAGAAGGATATCGCGGAACAACTCGGCATTTCCGAAAACGTAAAAGTAGCGGCGGGAGCGGGCGATAACGCTGCCGCGGCAGTGGGAACCGGAACGGTGGGAGACGGAAACTGCAATCTGTCCGTGGGAACTTCGGGAACGGTTTTTATCACCAGCGACAGGTTCTGCGTGGACGGCAACAACGCGCTTCACGCGTTCGCCCATGCGGACGGAGGCTATCATCTGATGGGGTGCATGCTCAGCGCGGCGTCCTGCAATAAGTGGTGGATGGACGATATCCTGCGGACGAAGGAATACGCGAAAGAGCAGGAAGCGATTTATAAATTAGGAGAAAATCAAGTGTTTTTCCTGCCGTATCTTATGGGCGAGCGCTCTCCTCACAACGATCCGCTGGTGCGCGGAGCTTTTATGGGAATGAGTATGGACACCACGAGGGAGGAAATGACGCAGGCGGTTCTGGAAGGAGTCGCTTTCGGTCTTCGGGATTCTCTGGAAGTGGCAAGGAGTCTGGGACTGAAGATCACAGCCAGTAAGATCTGCGGCGGTGGCGCTAAGAGTCCTTTGTGGAAGAAGATCATCGCAAATGTTTTAAATCTGAAACTGGAGATCATCGAGTCCGAGGAAGGACCTGCTCTGGGAGGCGCGATCCTCGCTGCGGTCGCCTGTGGCGAATACAGGAACGTCAAAGAGGCGTGCGGCGCGATCGTTAAGGTTGTTGAAACGGTGGAACCGGAAGAAGAACTCGTTAAGAAGTATGAAGAACGGTATCGGCAGTTTACAAAGCTCTATCCTGCGGTCCGCGGTTTGTATAAGAATGAATAGAAGAGTTACCAATCTTATTATATTTTTGATCTTGCTGGCAGCGGAAGTTTTCATCGCGCTGTTTGTCCACGATAATTTCGTGCGTCCGTACATCGGGGACGTGCTGGTGGTCATCGTCGTTTATTATTTTGTCAGGATCGTTATACCCGAAGGGCGCCGGTGGCTTCCCGCGGCTGTTTTTGTCTTTGCGGCGTGCGTGGAAGGATTGCAGTATTTTCATCTTGTGGAAAGACTGGGGCTGTCGGAAAACGTTTTTCTGCGCGTCCTGATCGGCTCCGTCTTTGATGTGAAGGATATCGCGTGTTACGGCGCGGGGTGCCTGATACTGGGAATGATCGAATTGCGAAGGAGTAAAGGATATGACGGAAAAAGAGAAAATGTTACAACGGATGATGTATGACGCCAATTATGACGAGGATCTGATCGCGGAACGGACAAAGGCGAAGGAACTCTGTTATGACTTTAATATGCTTCGTCCTTCGGAGACGGAGAAACAGGCGGAAATTTTAAGGAAACTGCTCGGTAAAACGAAACAGGCATTTTGTATAACGGCGCCTTTCTGGTGCGATTACGGGTACAATATCGAGGTTGGCGAGAATTTCTACGCCAATCACAATCTGGTCATTCTGGACGGCGGTAAGGTAACGTTTGGCGATAATGTGTTTATCGCGCCAAACTGCGGGTTTTACACGGCAGGACACCCAATTGATTTTGTGAGGAGAAACCGGGGACTCGAGTATGCTTATCCCATTACGGTGGGCGACAATGTATGGATCGGCGCGGGAGTTTCGGTAATGCCGGGCGTCACCATCGGAAATAATGTCGTTATCGGCGGCGGAAGCGTGGTGGTAAAGGATATTCCCGATAACTGCGTGGCGGTGGGAAATCCGTGCAGGGTAATAAGGCGGATCGACCCGGAGGGGCGCGGGGAGTAGAAAGCCGTTTTGGACTGGTATATTTTGGAATTATCTTATTGAGATTTTTGCGCAGGTATGATAAGATAATCATAGAATACGGAGTATTCATGATAGGATAATCATAGAATACGAAGTATTCATGATAGGATAATCATAGAATACGAAGTATTCATGATAGGATAATCAT
>JAMPBI010000305.1 GCA_023666775.1 Alistipes sp.
TGGTATAACTGGCATTCGGAAGCGCGGATATATATTTTCCACCGCCAAACGCGGTCTTACTTAAAATCCGGCTCAAATGCGCCGACGACATACCGCAGTTAAAACCATACGCGTCAACCGTCTCCTCCCGTTCCATGGCGCGCACCATCGACGAAATGCTGACTCCCGCCTTGGTATACCCCGTCTTGTCGAAAGAAAACTGCACAAGAATAAACTTATCGCTCTTCGACTTAATGTAAGAAGTGATCTCACGCAGTAAACCGAACTCCGCCTGCGTCTCAAAGACAAAACAATCCACATCTTCTTCAAAAAAACGATCAATTGTCCACAAATAGTTCTTTAAAATCACATGTTTATCCGATTTGAAATCGTAATCCACCGGTCCCATGTCCGCGCCGATAAAAACCGGCTCCTTTGCGCCGAGAACGCCTTCCCTTCGACATTCTTCCACCGCCTCACGCGCAATGCCGCATGCCAGCCGGATACATTCCGCCGCCTTCTCCTTCGTATCAAACGCTTCTCCTGTCACATCAAACGTATTTGTCCTTAAAAGTCTGGCTCCCGCTCTTAAATAGTCCTTGTGGATTTCCCTGACCAGTTTCGGCGCTTCCACGTTTCCGACCTCCGCCATGATTTCCGTTTCTTTCCGGCTGTCAAAATACGTTCCCATGGCACCGTCCGTTATTAACCTGTTTTCCTTTAAATATTCCCGTAAATCCATTTTTCTCCCTTACAGTATCGGCGCGAATAACCGCATGATCCGCCCGAATATCTTATTTCTCACCGGTATCTCAATATAAACCTGCTTCGTTATTTCCATACACTCATTGAGCGTACTGTTAAAATCCTGTATGATCTCGTTAATGCAGCCGCACCGGTACATATATACGCCACATTCAAAATGAAGGAACAAGCTTCTGTAATCCAGATTGATTGAGCCGACAACGGCTTTCTCGTTATCGGATACAAAAACTTTCGCGTGGACAAAACCCGGTTTATACTCATAAATTTTAACGCCGGACTCCATTAATTCCGGATAATATGTTCTTGCCAGATGAAAAACATACTTCTTATCGGGAATATGCGGCAAAATGATCTTTACCTCGACGCCCCGCTTCGCCGCGCTTTTTAGCGCCATCATCATCTCGTTATCCAAAATCAGGTACGGCGTCATGATATGCACATAATGTCTTGCCTGATTCAGTATATCAAGATAAATCTGCTCGCCGGTATTTTCCTTGTCCAGAGGACTGTCCCCGTAGGGAATGACATACCCTTCCGCCCCCTCAAACGTATTCCGCAGTAAATATTTTCTTAACTCTCCGTCCGGTACAAATTTACTCTTCTTCTTAACCTCAAGGTTCCATAACTGCAAAAACAGGCAGGTGAATGTCCGGACCGCCTCGCCGCGCAGCATGACCGCCGTATCTTTCCAGTAACCGAAACGTTCGATCTCATTTATATATTCGTCCGCCAGATTAATTCCGCCCGTAAACGCTACCTTGCCGTCGATCACCATGATCTTTCTGTGATCCCGGTTATTCTGGTGAATGGAAATCGCCGGTACGGGAGGCGAAAACACCTTCGCTTTGATCCCCAGTTCCTTTAACTGTTTCGGATAGGAATGAGGGAGAAGTTTTACAAGGCAGGTTCCGTCATACATAACACGGACTTCCACGCCATGCGCCACACGCTCCTTCAAAACCTCCAGAATGGCGTTCCACATGATTCCGCGGTCGATTATAAAATATTCAATAAAAATAAATTTTTCCGCCTTCTCCAACTCCATCAGCATTGTGCGGAAACACGCCTCTCCCGACGGAAAATACTCTGTCGCCGTATTGGCGTAGACCGGATAATGAAGGGTTGCGTTCAGATACCTCGCCGTATTAAACACGTCCTTGCTCTCTTTCTCCAGACGATCCGTAACCCCTTTGTTCTGCTTCAGATACGGAGTGAGTTTCTTCCACCACTTTAAGAGATTTCTTCTCATGACATAGATCCTCGGCTGAAGGCGGATCAGCAGATACATCGGAATACCGTAAATGGGAACCGCTACCACCGGAATGATCCATGATAATTTGTACATGGGATTCATCTGCTCATTGATGATAAAAACGACGACCAAAAGAGAGACTGCCGTAAACGCCATCAAAAAGTAAACCGAATTTCTGTAATACTGCATGATAATAAAATAATAAAACGCAATCTGCAAAAAAACCAGCAGAAATGTCACGATCGTTCTTCCGTACAGTACATGCGTGATACCGCTCCGGCCTTTTTGCTTTACCTTCGTCAGTATCTCGTCTACTTTTTTCTCCAGTTTTTGGTCATCATCATCAAAAATCATCTACGCCCGCTCCCTTCCCGGAGTTTTCAAAACTTTGATCGTGCATACGCGTATGATCAGCGGAATTACCATAAGCACCCATACGATCGGCTCTGCCAGGATAATCCCCCAATACGCAAGACGCGGCGTCAGAAAAACAACGACAAGCACCTTTCCCGCCAGTTCGATAAAGCTGGAAATAACCGGCACAACACAATCGCCGATCCCCTGAAGCGCGTTTCGGAAAACCGTGATCACCGCTGTCACAAAGTATAACACGGTATCAACTCTCAGGTAAAGAGACGCCGTTGCGATAACTTCCTCCTCCGTCGCCGCCGTCACCGCCCGGATCAAAAACGGCGCGACCGTATAACTTGCCAGCACCACAAGGGCGCACCAACCCCATGCCAGAAGCAAGGCGTCGCGTATTCCCGCCTTTATCCGGTCAATCCTTCCCGCGCCCAGATTTTGCCCGCAATACGTTGTCATGGTCATTCCGAACACACTAAACGGAAGCATGAATAATTCCGTGATCTTGCGCGCCGCGGAATGCGCCACGATAATATTGGTTCCAAACGTGTTAATGGCGCTCTGTAACGACACGGTTCCCAGCGAAACCAGCGACTGCATAAATCCCATGGACAGACCGGAAGTCAACAGCCTCTTTGCCATCACCCTGTCTATTTTTAAATCCTCTTTCCTTATTCTTAAAAAATCGTACTTTCTCCACATATAGACGGCACAAAGCAGAAACGCAGCCGTCTGGGATAATACGGTAGCCGCAGCCGCGCC
>JAMPBI010000306.1 GCA_023666775.1 Alistipes sp.
TCATTGAAAATTCCGTGGCGACGATCACTGTTTTTTTGATCTTCGTGGGAGCGTTTGAACTTTTGTTATACCACATGTGGATCGGCGAGCGGATCCGCCTTTTTGACATTCTCCTGATCAGTTTCGGACCGTATATCGTTCCTCTTTTTGTAAACATTTATCCGGACGATTTATATGTGGCGTGTCTGATGACCGCCTATATCGCTCTGATCATTTTATGTCTCGGAACGCATGTCCGCAATAAACAGAACGTCTATACCAAAAGAAACCCGTGGTCCAAAAAGGTAAAAGGATTTTCATACGGCGCGAACGGATTAACCTATCTTGCAAGTATCCTTTCCGCCTTCATCATCACTTTATGTATTTTACTTTTCGTAAGCCTTGCCATGCCTTATTCTACCTATGTGCGCAACCAGAAAACCAGCGTATTAAAGGAAGAGGTTACGGATAGCGTGAAATATTTTGTTACTTTTGGTCTGAGCGGATATTTTAACCGTTACCGCGCCACAGGCGGTTTAAACGACGGACGATTGGGCGGTATCCATTCCGTCCGCCCCGATTACGAAACGGATCTGACCGTAACTCTTGTTCCTACCTCCTACAGACCCGTTTATCTCCGCGGTTTCGTGGGAATCGAATATACGGACCGCCAATGGTATAATTCCACGGGACTTTTGGAAGCTGGTCTTGCCGATATCGAGCAATATAATTATTTTGAAAATGACGCCATTCTCCGTAACGAATATGCTTCTCTTTCTGCCCAGAACATTTTCCGTTCTCCGTCCAGAATTGACGTTTTCAACGCGGGCGCCAATCCGAATTACGACTATTATCCGTATTATACCGACCCTGAACTGGTTCCTCCTTATGAGCTGGAGGAAAACGGCACTCCCGCGTCGGGTTCCGTTTCAACACGTTATTTTCTCTGGAACACGGAAAAATCATATTATTTTTATCCGGAACTTACCACATTAAAGAATGTCCCGGAACCGTTGTCCTATGATGTTCTGCTGCCTTACCTCCAGGTTCCTTCGGAAACAAAACAGGCTATTGTCGCTTTCTTGGAAGAAAATGATTTATGTACGGAATATATCGTGCCGGATTTTTATTATAACCAATTAAGCGGAGCCGAACTTCTGACGGTGATAAACCGGCTTTCCGATACGCTGTCCAATGATTTCGTGTATTCCCTAAATCCGGGTATCACGCCAAACCGTTATGATTTCGTGGGATATTTTCTTAATGAAAATAAGAAAGGTTTCTGCGCGCACTTCGCGACTTCCGCGACATTGATCCTCCGCTCTCTGGGAGTGCCCGCAAGATATGTAGAGGGTTATGTTTTGTCTTTTGACGATATGTCGAATGTAAGAGCCGCGGAGAACGCCGAACTTTCCGATTATATTGACACTTCCGTATATACTTCGGATCTTGCGGTCATTCAGGCGGACATCGGAGACGATAAAGCGCACGCGTGGGTGGAATATTATGATCCGGCATTTGGCTGGAGAGTTTTTGAAGCAACCACGGCTTCTTTTGAAAGCAGCGCTACGCCGGATTTCTGGGGAAATTTGATGAACCTGTTAAATGCCGGCAATAACTTTGAGAATAATACGGACGATATAACGGGGATCGGTATCAGTACGAAATCTTTATCACAGGTTTTACTGCGGATCCTGATCGTACTGCTTCTTATCATTGTAGCGATTATAGGGGCTTATCTTTCCTACCGTTTTACAAAACGCTACCGTTCTTATCACAGAAACCGTAGAAATATAAATGTCCGGAATTTTTATAAGATCATCGCTTACTCCATAACAAGAAAACATGAGGAGTTTGCTTATATACTGACATTTAAAGAGCAGTCGGAATTTATACGGACGCACTATAAGTTAAGCGAAAAGTTTAGCGATACTTCCTTTGAAAAATTAAATTCCATATTGGAGCGTTCCGCCTTCTCCAATACGGAAATATCCGCGACCGAATATCAGTTTGCCATGACGTTGTTGAAATTAATGCGGAGAAATATAACGTTTCATTTTTAATAAATAAGGGTATCGAAACGAATTTCCGATACCCTTTTATCATCTTATTGACTTATTGATAATCAAATACGTCAAGCCACTTGAACAGCAAATCTTTTTCCTCCGGTCTCTTCTTCGCAAGCTGCGCCGCCGCTACGATTGGGAGCCATTGCTGAACGTAACGCTTCTGCGTATTGCTCTTCTCGCAGAATAAATCCATATATTTATCCGCAACCTCTTTGCTGTCGAGCGCGAGTAAAAGATACGTTCTTGCCACATCTGCGCTGGCATTACCCTGGGAAGCATGTACCCAGTCAACGACATGGAGTTTTCCCTTCTTGTCAATGATGATATTCTTTGGAGAATAATCACCGTGGCAGAGCTTGGTATGCTTCGGCATTCCCTCTAACTTGGAATGCAGGTCATACTTTGTCGCGTCGTCAATGCAATCCAGATCGCTGATCTGCTTTGACATCTTATCCTTTAACTTGTTCAATAAAGGATTTCTCTTCTGATGGATCTTGAGCTGCATTTCCACCATCTTATCCAGATATTTATCCATATCCTTAGGATTTTCCTTCATCAAATCGTACATGGTCTTGCCTTCCACATACTCCCTGCGGATAGCCCACTTACCGTCGATCATCGTTACTTCGAGGATCTTAGGAACATCGAGTCCCGTATCCTCCACTCTGGAATTGTTCAATGCTTCATAAAGAACTTCTGACTTCGGGTATTCTTTTTCAAATACTTTAATTGCTGTATTATCTTCCAGATACACACTCTTCATGGTCCCTTTATAAATACAATTGTCAAGTGCCATAAATAATACCTCACTTTCAAATTTTATGTTCCGTTGTATATCTATTTTACTACAATCCGTCCATTTTGTATAGTCAATTCTTTCGTTTACTGGGTATTTCTGTCTAACGCGATATCCAGCGCCTTCTGTTCCTCGTCGCCCAAGGCGATATAGGACTGACCGTTAATGATCTCCTTGACATACACATAGGAACCTTCCGGTCCATGCATGGAATTCATGGATAAACCGGTATTGTGTTCATTCAGAAGCACCAG
>JAMPBI010000307.1 GCA_023666775.1 Alistipes sp.
GAGTGGGACAATGTGACAGGAAGTAATATACCGGCAAATGCGGAAGCGGCAGCAGTACGGTATTATCCGGCATATAAAGGAAACCTTCCTCTGGCGGCAGCTCTGGACACGCTGGGGATTGATTCTTCTTTTGCGTTCCGGGGAAGGATAGCAGAGGCGAACGGCATTACCGGGTACCGGGGTACTTATGAGCAGAATATAAAGCTGCTGAACCTGCTTAAAGTGGGACAGCTTAGGAGGGTGTAAGATTAATTTGATTGCCTAATTGATTAAAGGCTGATAAAATGTAGAAAAAGTAGAATTTATAGAAATAACCAACATCAAGGCGCGTATGAATTTCTTCCGAATGCGATACGCATGGAAGCGCGGCTGAGAAGAAAACGTTACAATACCTATATAACAACATAGACAATCCCAAAGAATATCCGTCAATCGGATAAACAGAAATTGAGGGCGTCTCCAAAGCAGGTGTTAAGCGGCTTTGGGGACTACCCTCGTAAAATTCGTTTACTGCATATGCAAAGGCAGTTCTTTCCATTTCAGGACAACCCGGTTTACGGTTTGGCGCATGGTATACATTTCCTGAACTTTAACGGTTTTTCCGTTAAATGAAATCGTAACCGGAGCCGGAAACTGTTTTGGAAGCAGGCAGCAGCGTGATATCTGCGTTAATTCAATGGTAGTCAGTTCCTCCCCCGGAGCAACGGCGGGACCTCTCCAGTCATTGCAGTGAATTTCGTAAATGCTTCCGTTGGAAATTATCTTTACAATGAGTGCCATTCATACTCCTCCTTTCATGCATTTTGAAAGAAAGATACCATATAAAAAGCGTTCAGGGATCGAAAAAGGCATGGAATGATGAGGGACAGGCATATGCGGCTTTAACCGCCGGAAAGAGAGGTACGATAAAATGCCGAATTATTGCAGAGAACAACTGAAAATCAGAGGAAAATATGAAGATGATTTTTGGGTTTATGCCTTTGCAAGTGAAATGCAGTTTAACCGTGATATTTTGATCGTGAAGGGGCATACGGTTAAAAATGAAACGATAAAATTTAAGGATTATGAATGGGAACGTATGGCACCTATGGTATGAGGGGAGAATGAAAAGAAGGAGCTTCCGTACAAAAGCTAGAGCAGGATTTTCGGAATATGGTTGGATAAAATAATTGTTTAAAGGAGTGAATAAAACATGAAATTGTGGGATTTTTTTCAGATGAAAAAGAAGCTTATAATAAAACAAAGCTTTTGAAATTAAGGCATAAAAAGCTGATAATGGGAGTCGAATCAGCTTTCCGGTGCTAAAAAAGAGTAGAAAAGGGAGTGTGATATAAAGTGTGTAAGCTACCTGCTAATTTAGCGGCACTTGAAAATATTATGAAATTTGATATAATATGAATGTACAAAAGGAAGTAAAGATATCAATTTGAAAGAAGGTATTATATATGAGTGAGAGAGAACAGGCAAAACAGATTATAGATAGGCTTCCGGAATACAAAATAGGAAATTTACTTTTGTTTTTAAAGGGAATAGAATTTGATGACGATATGGAAGATGAATTATTTTGTCAGAAATTGTATGAGGATTATTTGAATGATCCGGATCCCGAAAAAGATGAGGAAATAACTATTGAAGAGTTGGCAGCAAGAGAAGGTATTGAACTATGAAATATACAATAGTTATTAAGAAGATGGCAGAAAAATTTATTGAAAAACTTCCTCAACCTGAAAAAGAAAGAGTTTTAAAGGCAATTTATCAATTACCGGAAGGAAATGACATAAAGGAATTAAAAGGTAAGAAAAATAAAGGTTTATATCGTCTTCGTGTTGGTGATTATCGTGTTGTATACACAATAGACAATGGGGAATTGGTTGTTTATGTTGTGGATGCCGGAAACCGGGGAGCCATATATAAGAAATATAGATAGACTAACTATTAAAATTCCAAAAAGCAGATAACGGGAGTCGAACCCGCCTTTCCAGCTTGGGAAGCTAGCGTTCTACCGATGAACCATATCTGCATGAACCTATTATAGCATAAAGAATCCGAAAATGGAATTACTTTTTGAAAATACCACGAACAAAATACCACAAACATACCCTTGTGAACCTTGTGAAAAACACCGGAGTCCGCCGCGAAAGGCGGTAATCTCCGGTGTTTCCCTATTATAAGGAGGGTTATGTTAATTCAGCTCCGCGATGCGGGACAATCTCACATACATATCGGAAATGCGGTACCAGGTCGGAAAATCCACAACGCCTGTCTGCGGCATATTAAAAATCCGCTGGAACACCCGAACGGCTTCGGCGGTCTGAGGACCGTATATCCCGTCGGGATTCAGATAAGGAATGGCGTTATAATTTTCGCGGATACGGTTCAGCTGTTCCTGAAGCTGCATGACCTTCTGACCTTCCGAACCGATGGTAAGGTTTTCGCCGGGCCAGGAGGCAGGAATGCCGGAAATCTCCTCGGCAGTATTAATATACATATTATCCCCGTAATAGTTGCGCAGGATTTCGATTGCGGAGTAATTCTGGTCGCCAAGATATTTGGAACCCCACTGGCTCATCCAGTTCGGGCAGGTCACGCGTTTTCCGTCGCAATACTGTGTGAGGATCGGCTGTTTTACGTTGGGGCGTGACAGATAATTGGTGAACATCTCATCGACGATCTGGGAAATGTTTTCAAAAATGTTCCTGCCGTAGATCCATTTGTGGTCAAAAGCGGTGGAGGACGTAATGGTAAATTCATATCCCTGATTTCGATACCACTCGGTGTAAACGCGGTTCATCGTAAAGGACATGATTGCAAGAATATTCGCCCTCAGCGTCGCGTCCGGCCAGGTGGAATAAATTTCGCTGCTTGCCACATTTTTAACGTAATCGCGATATCTCACATAGTAGTCTTGCGCGGTAGAATCAGTTGGTGCACCGTCATGTACCACAACAAATTCAGGAACAACCACGCGGCTAAGTACAATTTCTCCCGGATCATTGACAGGCTTGATCTCTGATTCGGGAATTTTTTCGGGAAAATTTCCGAACAGGGTGTTGACGGGAATGACGATGTTCTGCTCGGATCCGTCCGGTGTTG
>JAMPBI010000308.1 GCA_023666775.1 Alistipes sp.
AAATAGAAAAATAGTCAATACAAGCTAATGTAAATGGATATTAAGGAGGATAAATGAAGATGAAAATAATCTTTTCAAAAATCACATTTCAAGATGTAGTACAAATTATAGGTATAATGTCCCCTTTTCTGTTGCAATTCTTTAAAAATAAATTTTACGAGAAGCATTTAAAATGCAAAAGGGAAAAATCATCATTAGACAAATATTTAAATTATTATATTTTTTGGTATTTTGCAGGCTTAATTGTAATTGTAATGTATATATTTTTAGAAGCCGTTTATTATGCGGTAAAGGGTATTACTTATTCATTCAATGATGCTGATAAGAAATGTTTAATGTTAATTAATATTGTAATTTATTTTTGTGTTTTTATAAGGATTAATAGTGAAGAAGATACTATTAAGTTAAAGAAAAAGTATAAATATAGTAAAATAATAAAGGATTTATTAAAAAATGGTCCAATTGTTCTTTCGGGGATAATGTATTCTTTGTTTTTTAACGGTTTTATTTTTGTTATCCGAATTTTGGGAATTATGTTAATAGTTTTAGAGGTTACCAGCTATTTTATTTTAGATAGCAATCCAATATTCGAATATAAATATGTATCCTTTTATCTAAAAGATAATACAGAAATTAAAGAGGTTAAAACGGAACAGGTAAAATTTAAGGGTGCTTGGATTATTATTAAGAATAAAACAATGAAAAATGAAGTCCGATTTCGTGAGCAGGAAGTTAGCAAAATTGAGTATAGTGATAGAAGTAGTTCAATCTTTATAATTTAAGAAAATTTTGTTTTGTATAAGGGTCTAATAAACACCCACAACTTACATGGGGGTATAAATACGGTCCCCCAATGGCAGTAGCCCCGATCAACAAAGTCCGTCAAGTTGTGGAATATGCCGTGACCGAGATTGACAATAGAAAAATAAACTTAGGGATCCCCAACTACGGGTATGACTGGCCGCTTCCGTTTGTGCAGGGAGAGACGGCGGCAACGACGATCGGAAATGTGCAGGCGGTGCAGATCGCCGTGGAGCAGGGCGTGGAGATTCAATATGACGAGACTGCGCAGTCGCCGTTTTTCTACTATACGGAAAACGGTCTGGAACATGTGGTGTGGTTTGAAGATGTGCGGAGTATGCGGGCAAAATTTGACCTGATCCGCGAATTTCAGTTAAAAGGCGGAGGATACTGGAATATCATGTCGTGGTTTTACGCAAACTGGATACTTGCGGACAACACGTTTGTGATCAATAAATAGATGGAGGAATTGCAACCCGAATCTTGTTAAAAAATAAAAAGTGACGCCGCACTTATCAAGCGCGCGGCGTCACTTAAAAATAGCCGAAATCAGTCTCTGCGGTTTCCGAATAACATTAACAGTTTCAGGAAAATGTTAATGAAATCAAGGTAGAGTTCCAAAGCGCCGATCAGGGATATACAGGTAATGTTATCCAGAGTGGTATAACGCGCCATGTTTTTGATCTTCTGCGTATCGTATGCGGTAAGCGCGACGAAGACGATGATACCAATTACGCTGATCGCCATGTCCAGTCCGCTGCTCTTGAGGAAAATTATATTAACAACGCCTGCGAGGATAATGCCCCAAAGCGCCATCAGAGCAATACTGCCAACGGAACTTAAATCCTTCTTGGTCACAAGTCCGAAAATCGCCATACCACCGAACATACCTGCCGTGATGAACAGAATGGACGCGATGGAAGAAAGGTCAAACAATACAAAGATCACGGATAAGGTCGCGCCGTTGATTGCGGAATACAATGTGAACAGTATGGCGGACGGAACGACAAGGTTCTTCCTTACCGTGTAGTTTGATGCAAAAACGACTACAAGCTCGCTTATGAGCAGTCCGTAGAAAATCGTATTGTTCATAAGAATATTAACAAGAAGTCTTGGTGAATTAAAAACATATACTGCGGTAAACGCGGAAATTACCAGCGCGATCGCCATAAAAACAAAGGACTGCGCAACCACATTTTCCTCAAAACGCGTCTGGGAAAGGTCTGCCGCGCCCGGATTAGGCTGGCTGTAAGCGTCGTAATATCCGTTCGCTGATGACGGCTGACCGTTCAGCGAGTCTTCACTGCGATAAATATTGTTGTTATCGTTAAAGTTATCGTAACTCATAGTGCCTCCTTTATAAATTAAAAATATTTTATTAATATAGAATATATCACACTCTCTTTAAATTATCAATAATTCTTTTTGAGATACTTGACGGTTTTGTGGCTTAGAGTTATATTTAAGGAAGTGGAATACAAAGGGAAAGGGAGAAACGATATGGAAAAGAAAGATATTGACTGGTCGAATCTTGGCTTTGGATATGTTAAGACCGACAAGAGATTTGTTGCAAATTTTAAGGACGGAGCGTGGGACGAGGGAACGCTCACCGAGGACGCTACGGTTGTGATCAGCGAGTGCGCCGGCGTATTGCAGTACGCGCAGACCTGTTTTGAGGGCATGAAGGCGTATACCACCGAGCAGGGCAAGATCGTTGTGTTCCGGCCGGACCTCAATGCGCAGAGAATGGAAGATTCCTGCAAGAGACTGGAAATGCCGGTGTTCCCGAAGGAACGGTTTGTTGACGCCGTCGTACAGACGGTAAAGGCAAATGACGCTTATGTGCCTCCGTTCGGAACCGGAGCGACGCTTTATATCCGTCCGTATATGTTCGGAAGCGATCCGGTCATCGGTGTGAAACCGGCGAACGAATACCAGTTCCGTATATTCACCACGCCTGTAGGACCGTATTTCAAGGGCGGTGCGAAGCCTTTAACGATCCGTGTCTGTGATTATGACCGCGCGGCTCCTCACGGAACGGGACATATCAAGGCGGGACTGAATTACGCGATGAGCTTATACGCGATCACGGACGCGCATCGTCAGGGCTTTGATGAAAATATGTATCTTGACGCGGCGACAAGAACGTATGTAGAGGAAACCGGCGGCGCGAACTTCCTTTTTGTTACAAAAGACGGAAAAGTTGTTACGCCGAAGTCCGACACGATCCTTCCGTCCATTACGAGACGTTCCCTGCTTACGGTTG
>JAMPBI010000309.1 GCA_023666775.1 Alistipes sp.
TGGATAACGCGGAACGATCCACAATCCGTATTACCTTCTTTTCCGAAATCTCTATGTCCGGTTCAATCCCTCTCTCCTTAAATGCGGCATAATAGGCGGCAATGCTCTCCTCAAGCACATGATTTACAATGACCTCTTTCTTCCCGCCGCTTTCTCCCGTCAGCAGGACGGAATAGGAAAATAATTCATCGGTCAGGGATTTCATGATTTCCGTCCGGTTTCTGATGATCTCGATATAGCGGTCTGCCGCAGGAGAATTTTCCTCCCGTTCCAGCAGGTCCAGATATCCCCGGACAGCCGTCAGGGGCGTCCGTAAATCATGGGAAATATTGGTCACCGCCTCTTTCAGTTCCTGATCTCCCTGCAAAAAACGGTGCCTCTGTCCGCGAAGTTCCCTCAACTGTACATTAATACTGTCTGCCAGCTTCCTCATCTGCCTGTCATGTCCGGAAATGTCAATCAATGTGTTGGTATCGTCCGCAAGACGATCCCGGAATGCCGCTTCAATTTCCTCTGCCGCTTTTCTCAACATATAAACCTTTGCAAGAAGCAGGACAATAAAAACAGCCATTATCCCCATGATAACCAAGAACCAGACTTCCATCGCGATAAAACTCCTTATTTTATATTTTTTCTCCGGAAGAAAAATACACCGCCCGCCGACGCCGCTGCCATAATAAAAAGAGAATAAACCGGCATTATTTCTCGATTTCCCGGTACAAGATAACTGATCCGCACCATCTGACAACCCGGCAGGAAATCATACAAAAATTCATATACCTGCCGTTTTGTCCCCGTAAGATAGTAGGGATTTTTTTCTTTTCCGCCTTCCTCATAATATATCTTTCCGTCTTCTGATATCGTTTTAAGGCTGTACGGCGAATAATATTCTTCCTCATTCAGTCGGGATTGTATCATCGTTCCGCTCATCAAAAACGCCATTGCAAGAAGCATGGCGGCAACGCAGCACACCGCTTTATTATGAACCAGCATACTCATAAGCAGAAAAACCGCGGCAAGCGCCGCTACTGTCACTATACTGATCAATGCCGATATCACATGCTCTTGTATGGGAGCGTCAACCCTTTTCAGGACAGGATATCCAACCGCCGCGATAACCGCAATATACGCAAGGTGCATAATAAACAGAGCCGTCGTGCAGACGATAAGGTTGGAAAAATATACTGCGGCTCTCGTGTGACCCACAATGAGCTTATTGCGTATCGTTCCGTCGCTGTATTCCGTCCCCACGAACAAACCGATAAATACTGCCGAAAGGATAACCATAAAAAGGCAGCCGCTAAACAATATGTGGTCAATGGAGGGATACCAGTCTGTCATTGCCTTCATCTCGCGATACTGCGTGATTATTGACAGAACTCCCGCCCCCGCCATAAACGCCGTTCCGATCCGGAAAATCCTGCTCTGCCAAAGTCTCGTAAAATCTGCTCTCAACAACCTACTCATTTCTGTCACCTCCCGCCAAATTCATATAGTAACTTTCCAGACTTTCGTCCCGTTCCTGTATGGAAAGAACCTCGCAGTTTACTTCCGCCAGTGCCAGAACAAGCTGCGAAATATTAAATTTTTCATAGACTTCCGCACGCGTTTCGGACAGTATTTTGTACTCCGATCCCATTCCGTCAAGAAGCCGGGCAAGGGCTTTTACATCGCTCACCTCAATACAGACACATTTTCTACAGGCAGCCTCCAGCTCTTTTGCGCTCATTTCTCTTATAATTCGCCCGTTATTGATGAAGCCGTAGTGTGTCGCAAGTCTGGACAGTTCGTCCAGTATGTGGCTTGAAATCAGCACCGTAATCTGCTGTTCACGGTTCAGCTTCAGAATCAGCTCCCGAATTTCCACAATCCCCTGAGGATCCAGTCCGTTGACCGGTTCATCAAGCACCAGAAAATCCGGTGTTCCCACAAGCGCTATGGCAATACCCAGACGTTGGCGCATGCCGAGAGAAAAATTCTTCGCTTTTTTCTTTCCCGTATTTTCAAGACCGACTAATTTTAAAATATCCTCCAGTCCATCAAAAGACGGCAGTCCCAAAATCCGGTACTGCTGTTTCAGATTATCCTGCGCCGTCATGTCCAGATATACGGAAGGCGTCTCCACAACGGCGCCCATTCTTCTCCGCGACTTCGCGATTTCCTTATGGGTATTTTTTCTGCCGTACAGTACATATTCGCCGGAAGTAGGTTCCTGCAATCCACAGATCAGGCGGATAAGCGTAGTCTTACCTGCGCCGTTCCTGCCTACAAATCCGTAGATTGAACCTTTAGGCACATTCATGGATAATCCGTCCAACGCCTTAAAATGTCTGTAGCTTTTACTCAAAGCATTTGTCTTTAGAACATATTCCATATCATCAACCTCCCTTATGTACCCTGTTTTGCATTTTATCCGCCAAATACAAAACCGGATCAATGTGATGTTGATATTGTAACGGGAAAAGATAAAGAAAGCGGTAAAGAAAAACGTAAAGAAACAGTAAAGATCATTCTGCTGTTAATTTAAAACCGATCCCCCAGACTGCCTCTATATAATCCCTGCCGCCCGCTTCGCGAAGTTTCTTTCTCAGATTGCTTATGTGCATTTTCAGCGAACTTTCCGTACAATCCGGAGTATCTTCGCTGATACGGTCTAAGAGCAGGGATTTCGTCATAACCTGCTTTGGATTTTGCATCAGCAGTTTAAGGATCGCGTATTCCGTTCTTGTAAGTTTTATTTCCTTCGTATCCAGATACACAACGCGGGTATCCCCATTTAAGACAATCTTTTCAAAGGTGAGGACCTGCGTGCTGCCTTCTTGTGAAATCTTGCGGAACTGCACCGCAATCCTTGCCAGAAGTTCTTTTGTGTCAAACGGTTTCGTTACATAGTCAGCCGCGCCGTCAAGTAACATTCGGACTTTATTGTCCGTATTTATCTTTGCGCTGACAACGATCACCGGTATTCCCGAAAGCATGGGAAGTATATCCTCGCCGCTTAGTCCCGGCAGCATTAAATCCAGCAGCACAAGGTCGGGTTTC
>JAMPBI010000030.1 GCA_023666775.1 Alistipes sp.
TTATTTTCTGGCTGTGGCACGAGAAGAAAACATGACCCGCGCCGCAAAACTTCTCCACGTCACCCAGCCCACACTCTCAAAGCAGTTAAAAGCGTTGGAAGACGAGCTGGGGAAAAAACTGTTCTTACGCCGCAGTTTCAGTATCCAACTCACCGAAGAAGGCATTCTGCTCCGCAAACGCGCGGAAGATCTGATAAAAATGGCGGATAAGATCACCAGCGAGTTTCTCGCCCTTGACGACATCACCGGCGGCGACATTTACCTGGGACTGGCGGAATCCTATCAGATCCGCTTCCTTGCGGGAGAAATCAACACCTTCAAAAAAACATATCCCGACCTGCGCTATCATATCAGCAGCGGAGATACGGAACAGGTAACGGAAATGCTCGATAAAGGGATCATCGACTTCGCGGCGCTCGTCGAAGAACCGGACGCCTCCAGATACGATTACCTGACCTTTCCGAAAGCGGATATCTGGGGCGTTATCATGCCAAAAGACTGCGCTCTCGCCCAAAAAGACGCCGTCTGTCCCGAAGATCTGTTTGGTCTGCCCCTGTTCTGTTCCGAACAGGGCTGGAAAAAAGACCTTCCCCGCTGGTGCGGCGGCAAAATGGACCGTCTCCACTTAGAAGGTTCCTTTCGTCTTTCCTACAACGCCTCCCTCTTTGTCAAAGAAGGACTGGGGTATCTTTTGACCTTCGACCACCTGATCAACACCGGTCCCGACAGCGCCCTCACCTTCCGCCCGCTGTCCCCGAAACTGGAAACCAAAATGTATCTGGTCTGGAAAAAACATCAGGTCTTTACGCCGATCGCGGAACGCCTGCTAAACAGTCTGAAAGAAAAATTACATTTTTCTCATATACCGCTTTAGCTGATCATAAAAATTTTCCCTTGTTCCGGCCATAATCACAACCACTACCGTATCTTCCAAATACTCCACTGTATATGCAAGCTCATAATTTGTCTTATTGTAGTAAATATCATATCCATACACTCCGGATAAATCTCCTGCCTTTGCCTCACCAACCGTATAATCTTCCCGTATTTTATCAACAGCCTCCCGATACAGTTCCTTCAACTTTTTGTCTTTTATTTTCTTTATAAATTTTGCCGCAGGAGGAAGAAAACGTACCTCCGTCATTCTTTCTCCTCCCCGCCAAAGACGTCCTCATAGGACGCATACTCCGTTTTTGCCGCGGCAGCACGCTCCGCCTCGCCAAGTAGCTCTTCCACAGCCGGACGCACCTGCCTTTGTGCCTGCTTAAAATGCCGAAGCAGCTCATCACCGCTATATCCCTGCCCGATCAGATCCGCCAGTATCTGTTCCGCAAATTCTCCACCCGCATTTGCTTTCACAGGGCGAATAACCAGTTCATTACCGCGCACCATACATTCCGCTTCCGTATCAAACCCCAGCATAGCAAAAAACTTCCGCGGAATTGTTATCTGCCGTTTTGCAGAAATGCTTACTTTTTTCATTTCCATAGGAACACGACCTTTCACCATAGTTGCCGGCATATCTATATCCTCCTTATCATATGCAAATCAAAGAAATAATATTCTTGGTTTCTTGGTATCTGGGATAATTGTATTTGAATTTTTGGGGTTTGTCAAGTTCTACAAATCTCCCCTACTCATACGCCCCCAACATTTCCGCCACCTGATCCCCCATCAGCAGCAGCGCGCTGACATTGATCCACACCATCAGCCCCGCGCCGATGTCGCCCATATTCCAGACAACGTCGCCGGAAAACAGCGCGCCGAAAAACACGCAGAGGATAAAAACAAGCCGCATACCATATACGGCAGACGTTTTTCGCGGAAACAGAAACTTCACGTTTGCCTCCGCCATATAGTAATAAGACATCAGGCTGGTAAAAACAAACAGAACCACGATAACCGTGAGCAGAATAACCGCCCAGCCTCCCAGATTTTGCCGCAGTGCCTCCTGCACCCATGTAATTCCGCACTCCAGACGGGGAACATTGGAAACAAGCAGTTCTCCGCCGCTCCCCGCCACATTATAAAAACCCGAACAGAGGATCACGAGCGCGGAAGTCGTACAGATAAGCATGGTGCTTATATAGACCGAAGCCGCCTGGATCAGTCCCTGCTCCACAGGGTGGGCACACTGCGCCGCCGCGGCGATCATCGCCCCGTTTCCCTGCCCCGCCTCATTGGAATAAATCCCCCGCTTTACACCCATGACGATCGTTGAACCGAGAATACCGGCGAAAACTGGCTGCAAGCCAAACGCGGACCGCACGATCGTAAAAAGCGCCCCCGGAAGCGCTTCGATATTCTTTCCGATCACCAGAAACGACATTCCAAGATACGCGACGCACATCAGCGGCGTAAGAAACTCCGCCACACGGCTGATCCGGCGTATTCCCCCGAAAATAACGATCCCCACTACCACCATACAGACAAGACCCGTAAGCACGGGCGAAATCCCAAACGAATACGAAAACGCGTCGGAGACGGACTGCACCTGCGGCCCTGTCATCAGCATACCCGGACCGACGATCACCGACAAAGCGTACAAAACCGCCGGATACCTCTTTTTCAGTCCCGACTCCATGTAACAGGCAGGACCGCCGTAATACTGCCCGTCTTCCATTCTCCGGTACTTCTGCGCCAGCGCGGACTCCGCAAACGCGAGACTTGCCCCGGTCAGCGCGATGACCCACATCCAGAACACGGCTCCCGGACCTCCGTAATAGACAGCCACCGCCACGCCGGCGATATTTCCCATTCCGACCCTCGCTCCCACCGTCGTCACAAAAGACTGGAACGGAGAAATCCCGGCGGACGAACCGTTTTTGGAGCAAATCAGTTTACACATTTTCGGAAAGAAACGGATTGGAACAAACCGCGTGCAGAAAGAATAATAAATACCCGCCGCAAGACAGAAATAAACCAGCACATCACTCCAGACGAGCCGGTTTATCCTTATAATGACCATACGAAATAAATCCATAAAAACCCCTTATTTTAACAACTTTCGAGACTTTTGCATTTTCTGCGTTTCCTCCTTTGTGATCGTCTCGTTACCGTACCTCGCTTTCTCATACAAAAACGTGATATCCTCCGCCGCGTCACTCCAGCCTATCACCTCGCCGGAAATCTCCCTCGGCGTGTAGTTCTTCTTCACGCTCTGGTTCTTTTTCAGCTTTCCCCGGACGATACTCTTATAAATCTTGCGGACCACCTGATCATTTGACCCGTGAAACAAAGAAACTTTTTTCTCCCTGCGCGCCGTTTTTTCCTTTTTCTTAAAATCCGGTTTTATAAACTCCTTCACGTCATTTCCCAGACTCCTCTTATAGCGGATATCACGCAGCGCCCTGATCACGAGGATCAACATGCATACCAATATAACCGCCGCGAAAACAGCCGCGATGATATCCAGCACCGCATTTCCTTCGGACATGCCGAGAAACTCCGCCATCTCCTCACCGGTACGGTCCGGTTTGTTCTCCATCGCCATTTCCTGCTCATAGCCACCCGTGGGCATTTTAATATGAAGCAGGCGGAATCCCGCCAGAAGGATATTCCATATTCCAAGCAATAAACCGCCGATCACGGACTGCAAATGCAGACGCGGTATGATAAACATCACCACGGCGCAGACCAGAAGAAAAATCGACAGCATAACGGAATTAACGTTTACCGCCTGTTCCGTATTAAAACTCTTAACCTTACTGTTCTCCGAGACAAAACGGTTCAGGTTGCGGATATTATACCAGATAAAAAACGCCGCCAGATAAATGACCGAAGCGTAAAACGGAATGACCGTCGCGCTCTCGGATTTCACGGAAAAGCCCGCCAGATAGCACGCCATCAAAATCCCCATATCCAGCGGGACAAAAGGCTGCTGGGTCGTCCTCTTCATCGAATAAAATCCCAGCAAAACAGCCGGCACGAAGACCAGTATTTTATCCTCCGAAGAACCGTCCAGCACGAACCAGACGGACATTGCCGCCAGAAAATGTATGGCAAAAGAAAGTTTCCCGTTACTTACATAAGACTTTGCCAGATAGTAGACCAAAACCACGATCCCAATATAAAGGGTATTAAACACCTGAAACTTCTCGTACCCCATGAAACCGTGGAGCAGTAAATTCGTCGCGGTCACCGCCACGCACATCTGCATAAAAATCTGCAAAACGGAAAGAAGAAAATTCAGCACACGGTTATTTTTCATTCGCGCTCACCTCCCACGGCAGTACCTCCACGGACGGACAGTTCTTGATCTCAAATTCCGGTTTATAGCTGTACGGAAGGATCCACATGGCTTTCGAGCTTTTCCGCGCCAGATTTTCATAAGCGTCCTGAAGAGGCATTGCGCTGGCAACGGACACCATCACATAAAGCGTGTTTCCGCTCTCCTTCGTAACAAGCTCCTCCAGTACCTCCGTAAACCTTTGCATTGGCAGCTTCAGGTCGATCCGCGCAAGACCGGACAAGATCGCGTCCATATGCAGCGAAGAACTTCCCGCTTCCAGATATACAGGCTTTCCGGAATACAGATCGCAGCCGTTGCTGCAAACCTTAACGCCCACGTCCGCCGTCGCAAACTTCTCGCAAAGACCCGCGGCAATGGAAATACATTCCTCCATCAGCACGTCGGATTCCCAGTTCGTCTCCGACTCCAGATTTAACAAAATGCAGATTTCCTGACTTGCCGTATAATCATGTACATTTACCTTAAAATCCCCGGTTTTCGCCGTCGCCTTCCAGTTGATCGCCGACATCGTATCCGAGGTGGAATACTCCCGGATCCCCCGAAACTCAAAAGGATCCTCATAAAGATACCGCTTGGTAAGAAGTTCGCCCATCATTTTACGAAACGGTATCTCCAGACGTTTTCCGTCCGCAAGCTCCGGGAACACGGTAATCTCCGTATACAGCGGTATATGCTCCACATACTGCACATTCAGGAACAGATTGGAGGAAACCAGATCCGCCTCCGTGATCGTGAAAAAACCCCGTCCCGAACAGACAAAAGGCAGCGTTCTCGTTATCTTCTGATAAAAAAGCAGGGAAAAAATATCGTTTTTGTAACACTGGTCCGACACGGAAACGCTGTCCTCCATATCGACAAATTCCAGTTTCCGGTCGATCGTAAACTTCAAATGCAGCATAAGCAGAGGCAGTAATTTATTGTTGGTTACCACCTCGACCAAACGTACCGTTTCACCCTTAACCGCCTGCTTTTTCTCAAACGCCACCGAAACTTCAAGGGACTTCTTCCAGTATTTCTGATAGATCCGGTTCTGGAGAAAATAAACAAGCGCCGCTCCGATTACTACTAAAATAAGTGTCATTATTTATCCCATTCCTCGGTCGGAACCGTAATCTGATTTACAATTTCCCGGATCAGTTCCCCTCTGGCGCCGCCTCTTGCCATACCCGGCGTTGCCACGATCCTGTGGGCAAATACCGGCACGCTCAGAAGCTTTACATCTTCGGGAACCACATACCCCCTGCCCTGAACATACGCATACGCCCTCGCGGCATTCAACATCGCAAGCGTGCCTCTCGGGCTGACGCCTGTTACAATATTCTGGTTCTTTCGCGTCGCCTCCACGATCCTCGCGATATACGCTATTATATCTGTATGAACATGAACCTGTTTATATTCCTTATTTGCCGTAAGAAGATCTTCGCGGCTTATGACGCTCTTAATGTCCTGCATGGGATTGTCCACCAGAAAACGGTTCATAATGGCAATCTCTTCCTCAAAATTTGGCACGCCCATGGAAAGTTTCATTAAGAAACGGTCCAGCTGCGCCTCCGGCAGTGGAAATGTTCCCGCCGTCTCAATGGGATTTTCCGTGGCGATGACAAAAAAAGGTTCCTCCAACGGATACGTTACCCCGTCGATCGTGACCTGCTTCTCCTCCATGCATTCCAAAAGGCTGGACTGGGTTCTCGGCGTCGCGCGGTTGATCTCATCGGCAAGAAGAATATTCGCGAACACAGGGCCCTTCTTTAAAACAAATTCCCCTTCCTTCTGATTATAGATCGTAAGACCCGTCACATCGGCAGGAAGCAGATCCGGCGTAAACTGGATCCTGGCAAACCGTAAATCCACCGATCTCGCAAGTGTCTTGGCAAGCACCGTCTTACCGGTTCCCGGCACGTCCTCCAAAAGCACATGACCGCCTGCCACCAGCCCGGTCAGCACCAGATCGATCACCTCGGATTTTCCCACCAGCACCTTCTCAATATTGTTTTTAATCTTTGCTATTTCCGCCATCTGCCCGCTCCCTTCTTTTAGTTGCCGCACTCTACGCTGATTTTATTAAAAATACCCATAATATCTTCCGTATTCAGATTATTCTTCTCCTCGCCCGCCTTATCCAGAATAATGCTGCCTTCGTGCATCATAACAAGACGGTTTCCGTACTCCACGGCATAACGCAGATTGTGGGTTACCATCAGCGTCGTAAGATTTTTTTCCTTCACGATCTTTCCGGTCAGCTCCATGATCACCTCCGCCGTTTTCGGATCCAGCGCCGCCGTATGCTCGTCGAGGATCAGAAACTCGATCGGCGTCATCGTCGCCATCAAAAGCGCGACCGCCTGCCTCTGACCGCCGGAAAGCGAGCCGACTTTAACATACAGTTTATCTTCCAGTCCCAGATTTAACTGGGCAAGCTGCTCCCGGTAAAACTCCACCCGCGCCTTATTCACACAGCGGGAAAGCCCGTAGCTTTTTCCCTTGTTATCCGCGATCGACATATTTTCCAATATGGTCATGGACGGGCAGGTTCCTTTGGACGGGTCCTGAAATACCCTGCCGATCCTTCTGTGGCGGATATAATCCTTCTGCTTTGAAATATTCTCGCCGCCGATAACGACGGCTCCCTCCTCAATATCAATGCTTCCGCAGATAATATTTAAAAGCGAGGTCTTTCCCGAACCGTTGCTTCCCACCACGGAAACAAAATCCCTGTCGGCAACCTCAAAAGAGAAATCTTTAAAAAGGCACATTTCATTGACGGAGCCCATGTTGTAGTATTTACTGATATTGCGAAGTTCTAACATGATTTCACCTTTTTCTTTCTCTCATTTCCCAGCACCAGGATAATGAGGAACAGCACCGCCGTAACCAGCTTCAGATCCCTTGACTCCAGACCGATACGGATCGCGAGCGCCACGCACCCTTTATAGATCAGCGAACCGATGATCACGCTGGAAGTTACTTTTAGGAAGGAAATGTTTTTAAAAATACTCGTTCCGATGATCACGCTGGCAAGACCGATGACCACCGTTCCCGTTCCCATGGAAATATCAAAATACCGCTGCTGCTGCGCGAACATACAGCCGGATAAAGACACCAGCCCGTTCGCGATGGCAAGCCCCATGATCTTGATCTTACCCTTGTCAACGCCAAGAGAAGTTACAATTGTATCATTATCGCCCACAGCCCTCAGCATAAATCCCGATTTCGTCTTGAGATACGCGTCCAGCAGATATTTGGTGATCATCGTCAGCACAAAGATCACGATAACCACCTTATACCGGCTCAGGAATTGTGGTATAACGGAATTGACAAATTCATTATCAAAAATATTACCGCGGGTATAAATGGGATAATTCGCCCTTCCCGCGATCCGAAGATTTACCGTATAAAGCCCGGTCATCATGATAATACCGGAAAGCAGGTCGCGAACCTGCATTTTTACATGTATGACGCCCGTTAATACGCCTACAACGGCGCCCGCCGCGAAAGCCACGGGGAGCGTCAGATACGGATTGATCCCCTTATCGATCAACACTACAGCTATGGCAGCTCCCATAGGGAAACTGCCATCTACCGTAAGGTCGGGAAAGTCCAGTATCTTATATGTGATATAAACACCCAGGGCCATGATCGCGTAAATCATGCCCTGCTCGAAAACACTTAATAAAAGAGTCATTTAACACCTCAGATATGGGAACTACTCCACAATAATCTCATCAAATTTCTGATACGCGCCGTTTACAAATTCTTCCTCTAAAGTAAGATTGATCTTGGCAGCCGCAGCCGTATTGACATAAAGGCTCGCCTCGGAAATCACCTCAAAATTCAACTCGGAAGCCTTCGCTTCACCCTTTAACACTTTGGCTGCCATCGCGCCCGTCTGCTTGCCAAGCTCGACATACTCAAGTCCCATGGAAGCAACGCAGCCTGCCTTGACCTGCTCAACCTCGCTTCCGAAAACCGGGATACCCGCGTCGTTCGCCGCCGCGATCACCGTCTGCAATGCCGAAACAACGGTATTATCCGTAAGATTTGTGATACAGTCAACCTTCGTCACCATATCCTTTGCCGCAAGCTCAACCTCGCTGATCTGGTTAATACCGGTTGACACGATCTCAAAACCGTAATCCGCCGCGTATTTCTCATATTCGGCAACGGTACTGATCGAGTTCGTCTCGCTGGTGGTGTAAATAATACCGATCTTCTTCGCGTCCGGCATAATCTTGCGGATCATCTCAAGCTGTTCGGTCACGGCGAGATAATCGGACGTACCTGTAATATTTCCCACGGAAGAACCGTCTTCCTTTGCCAGACCGGACGCCACCGGATCCGAAACCGCCGTATAGATCACCGGAATGTCCGTGTTCATGCAGGAGTTGTACGCCGACATGGCGCTTGGCGTCGCGATACCGCAGATCAGATCTACCTTCTGCGATACAAAACTGTCCGCAATGGTACTCGCCATACTCATATCCGCCTGGGAATTGTCATAAAGCACCGTCAGGTTCTGTCCTTCCACGATACCCGCCTCCGCAAGTCCCAAAAGGAAGCCCTCGCGGCAGTTATCCAGCGAACCGTGTTCCGCGAACTGGGAAATCCCGATCACATAGGATCCTTCCGCGGCATTGGCGCCGTTTGCCGCATTGTTGTTTGCACTACTTGGCGAGCCGCAGCCCGCAGCCATTGTTGCCGTCATGGCAGCAGCCATAACAGCGGCTAAAAATCTTTTTTTCATAATGTCCTCCAAAATTACAAATTTCACCTTATACTATAAAACAAAATGGGGGAGATTACAAGAAAAATGTGGCGGTGGATTAAATACAGCGATTTCTGTCTGCCATTCCCTCTGTCCCCCACAAAGATTTCACCAAAGGTTCTAACGACCATACATTTCTTTTTCAAAACGCTTCATAACATAGTGATCGGTAATTCAAACATCACTTCAAACGGACATAATATGTGCCTTTTCCGGAACCTTCCCTTTTTAATTCTCCCGCCTTTACCATCTTTCTCAACGCGCCCTCAACGGAACTTACACTGAGCGCCGGACATAGTTCCCTGATATCCCGCTTCGTAAACTTTCCGATTTTGTTTTGCGCCGCCTTTCTTACAATGTCGATTGCAGGAAGTTTTTCTTCTACGATTGAGAATCTGTCCTCAAAATCCTTGTATGCTGCCAAAATCGTCCCCAAAAGATATTTGATGAAAGGTACAACACTCTCTGTACCTTCATGCCAGCCTTCCTGCGACCTGCCAAGAGCGCCATAATACAAGTCCTTGTTTCCTGCTATCTTTGCCTCTAAGGAAATGTATCTGCCTACATAAAAACCACTTCGGTATAAAAGCAATGTCGTAAGCAGTCTGCTCATTCTTCCATTGCCGTCATTAAAGGGATGTATACACAAAAAATCATGTATAAAAACCGGTATGGCTATAAGCGGCTCTACCTCGAGATTACCTATAACTAAATTATATTCCTCACAGATCCTTTCGAGTGCCTCAGGAGTTTCAAAAGGCGCAAGCGGCGTAAATAATATCTCCGTATGACCATCAGGGTAAGTGGCACTAATATAATTTTGTACATTTTTTGTCTGCCCGGCGAGAGGATTGTTCATGTGGCTGTAAAGTATTTTATGCAACTGGAGAATATAATTCTTAGTGATAGGGATAACGTCAAAACTTTCATGAATAATATTCAGCACATCACGATATCCTGCGATTTCTTGTTCATCACGGTTCTTCGGCGTTGTTTTTTCCTCAACCAACTGCCTGATCCTTGTATTTGTAGTAACAATACCCTCAATAGCGTTCGATGCCTCGGTGCTTTGCACCTTGGCTATTTCTACAAGCCTCTCCAATTCATTCGGTTTTTGTTTGAGATAAAGCTCCTGCTTTCCTGCATATTTGTATATAGCCGCAATAAGCCCGAGAATTTCCGAGTCCCACTTTTGCTCTTTTAAAAATGAATAATTAAATGTCCTCATTCCCTTATGCACCGTCCTTTCCCTTAAATACTAGCACATTTTAAGGGAAAATCCAATCATTTCAGGAATATTTCCTCTAAAACACATCGTTTAAACTCCCATGACCAGTTACATTTTATTTCACATAAATTCTCTATACCTGCATACACTAAGATATATTGTGTATTTTTATGTATTCTCATTGACGTATTGTGTATTGTTGTGTATAGTATTTTTAGAGGGAGGTACAAAATGAACCCACGAAACACAGCCAGCAAAGGAGGCTGACCTATGAAATATATCTATACCGCAACATTTGTACCAAATGAAAACGGCACCAAATACTATTGCCGCGTCCCTGATCTTCCCGGCTGTATTACTACCGGAAACAGCATTGACGACGCGATTGAAATGATTACCGACGCCGCCAGCGGGTGGCTTGTGGTTGCAGAAGACGAAGGAAATGAAATTCCGGCACCCACACCGCAACACGAACTGGATATTCCGGAAAATGCCACCTGCTCCATTATTCGCATTGATACGTTCGCATATCGCGCGGCAACCGATACCAGAGCAGTCCGAAAAAATGTTTCACTCCCTGCATGGATGGCAGCACTGGCAGAAAAACGAGGCGTAAACTGCTCTCAGGTTCTCCAGGACGGACTTATGCAGCTACTCAATACAGGTCACGCACAGTAACCGTGTTGGTGCTGCCGCTTCACGGATTTTTATTCGTCAAACGGCAGCACTTCTAAATTTATTTGTTTAAACTCCCACGACCAGTTACTTTTTATTTCCGGATAATAATACGGAACGACCTTTTCTTCCTCTCCGGCATTTTCTCCACATACCCATATCGTACCGTCCGTACACCTTACAAATGTATTCGCTCCACCAAAACCGTCAACTTTTTTATTCCACACCATATCCGCGTTTTCCATCACTTTAACCGGCGTGGATACCGTATATTCGTCTGGCACTCCGCAATTCCCATAAAAATTATATCCCCACGTCCAGACGCTTCCGTCCGCGGTCAGCGCGACATGATTAAACCAATTACCGGAAACAAATACGACATTATCCCACGGACTAGTATTTTTTCTGGGACGTTTTCATTTGAATATGCGGCTAAACCCAGCATTATAATTGTTAAAATTATAAGTTTTTTCATTATATTCTTCCTCGTTATCACATTTTATTTATTTGAAAAATAGAGTATATAAATTTTCAGTTTTGATATTCCCGCCATTACTGTATACAATTGATTAGGCTAACTGCATTATTTTCTAATTCTGTTACTGTTTCAATAGATAACTCTGTATAATAAGCTATATCTTGCAACGACATCTTACCAGCCTTAATTATGCGGATTGCCATTTCCCTTTTATATACCACTATGACCAATTATCTAAAATCAATGTATGATATATTTTTGAAAATATATAAAAACAAAGAATACACTATGACCACTTTACAGATCCACATTGGGAACTATTTAGAATATTGCAGCGTCCAGAGACGTTTAAACGAAAAAACGTTAAAATCCCCCTTTCACTATCTTGAATATAAGAAAATTATTAATTCAGAATCCTTTTAGCAAATTGCAGATAAGATTTCGCGAGCCGATTTTCCTACCCAAAACAATCCCCATATATGCAATCGAAACCTTGCTAAATACTATTATGAACAATACCGCAATACCCCTTAGCTGTTATAAATGAAAGAATTCTCTACGAGATATAGATCTTTCACACTGCCAAACAAATTATTGCCTTCCAATTTTGCATAATATTTAATTTTATCATTTACTTTTAAAAGTGATGTATTAACAATCATATCTGTAATATTTTGTATTCTCATATAATCCTCCGAGGATAATAAGAAATTATCCGTTGGACATATCGATAGGGAGAGATGATTATGAAAAT
>JAMPBI010000310.1 GCA_023666775.1 Alistipes sp.
TCGTTTTATCGGCGGTGCTGCTGTTTGGCGGGCAGAGAGCGTATGCCGGCGAGATAGCGGGAGGTTTTGTGACGGATACGGAAGGAAACCGCTGCGGATCGCTGCGGTGGAGTCTTGATGACAATGGCGTATTTACCGTGACGGGAAGCGGACCGGGAGCAACGTACCGTCCGGCGGGAAGAGATGAGGACGACGTGCTGTGTCCGTGGAACAATTACCGCGGCAGTATTCGTTATGTACAGTTTAACTGTGTATTTACGGGAGCCGCGCTGTATCATTTTGAATATGGGGCGAGTATCAACTCATGGTTCGTAAACTGCGTCAATCTGGAGGGGTATTCGGATATTCCTTACGGAGTGACGGATATGAGCGCCGCGTTTTTGAACTGTACCGCTTTAAAGCAGTGCGGTTCCATACCGGATTCGGTGGTTACGATGATGTACGCTTTTTCCGACTGTAAGTCGATCGTAAATCCGCCTGTGATTTCCGCGGGACTTCGGGACGACTGTTTTGAAAAATACCATGATCAGAATATCATGCAGGCGTCCAGCGCATTGGGAATGACGTTCGCGGGCTGTGAGAGTCTGACGGCAACGCCGGATTTTACACGTTGTACCCGGATTAAGGAAATGCTTGGAACATTTACGGATTGTACAAGTCTTGTGACGGTACAGAAGATACCGCAGAATGTTACCGATTTTTATGATACGTTCCGCAACTGTGTTTCGGTCCGCGGCGTATTCTCCTGCGAAGCACCGTCGGTTTCTTTTATCGGCGCGACTTTTGGAAATTTTGCGCAGAATAACGACTATATTCTGTTTGTAAAGGTAAAGGACGCGGCGGTTTATGAGCGAATGTGCGAGGACGCGGGCGAGGGGTTTCGGGGATATCTCTGGGACGACCTGTTTACGGTGCATTTTCATACAAACGGGGGAAATGATCTTGCGTCAAGGCAGGTTGTCATGGAGTACGGCGTACAATATGACAATGATATCCGCGCCGTTTTCAAAGAACAGATAAACGGTTCCTATTATGATGATCTTCCCGTTGTTCTGGGGGAACTGCCCGTGCCGGTAAAGGAAGGATTGACCTTTGAGGGCTGGTATACGGACAGTGAACTTACCAAGCCGTTTGACGCGGGAAGTCTTGTCAATCCTTCCACGCCGGTATTAAAACAAAAAAACATCATGCTGTATGCCAGGTGGGAGGACCATCAGTGTCCCAAGATCCATGTGAGCTATTTGGACAGGGATTGGAGCAGGGTTCCCGTTACCGTCCGTTTTGAGGTTTCGGATAATATAAACGGCGGGTTACAGCGTGTGGTCTTACGGAGGCGGGAAGGATACCGGACGGAGGATTATTATGTTTTTCCCGTTGAGGAGGGTTCCCTGACCGAAGAATTTTCTTATACCTTCGGCGACGTGGAAACGAAGCTGTTTGAGGGGATAACTTACTGGCAGGTCGAGGCAAGGGATTTAAGCGGCAATAAGTGCGTTCAGGAAATCGTTATCCGGCTGGATTATACGCCGCCCGTTATTTTGACGGATTCCGCTTATGATAAGGGGAAGGAGCTGATCTATGACGACCGGTTGTCGGTCCTTGTAAGCGGAGAGGATCAATTAAGCGGAATGGGGATATTAAGAATCAATCCGTCGGATCTACAGAACACGTTCCTGAATATGGAAGTAACGCCGTACCGGACGTCGGAATTTGCGATTTCTTATGAATATTACGGGAAAGAAGGACGGCGCGGTTATGTTTTGTATGCCGAGGATAAGGCGGGAAATGTCGCGACAAGGGTAATTGTGACGCGAAAGCTCCTTGCTTCCCATATCAAGCGTGTGATACCGAGGGAGAATTATGATTAGCTGCCTTATTATCCGGTTCTTTGACGATCGGGATCCGGAAACGGATATGGAGCTTTCTCTGGAAAATGTTCTCGGGATCGCGCTGCTGGAACTTTTTATGTTTGGGATCCAGATGGCGCTTCTTGGGGAACAGAGCGTTTCTTTTACCCTGCTTACGGTATTTGGAACGGTTTATATGTGCAGTACGGCGGTTATTGATCATCTTACGGGATATGTGTACTGTATCAGTCATTTTATTATGCTGTTACTGATTATCCTTTTCGGGATAACCGAGAGTGGTATTTCTTTTCAATACTGTTTTTTGACGGTATTTTATCTGCTGTTTCTCATGCTGTGTGAACATGCGGGCGCGTTTTCGCATGGTGACAGTGAGTATCTGGCAGTTTCCTATATTTATTTTGGGTGCGGCGCCATAGGCGGGTATGCGTTGGAATATATGCTTGCTGTCATGCTTATGAGCGCGTTGGTTTTCGGTATTTTCAGGAAAAGTGGGGCAGGAAAGGAGGGATCGGCGTTTACGCCCGTGATCGTTTTTTCTGAATATATAATAATGATATGTTTCCGCCTGTTGACATAGGCGGAGAGAAAGGAAGGGATATGTCTATATTTAATACGAACGGTAAATCCGGGTGGGTGGTGGCGGAAAGCGTGGAACAGCACTATAAGAGCGGCGTTCCCAATGTGGCGGACCAGCAGGAGATCAAGGAGTTAATGCTTCTGGTGGGGAAAACCGTGACGGAAACTTCGGGCAGAGGGATTTTTGAGGGAGAGGAGAAGGATACGTCCGAAAGAAAGAGAAACATTAAAAAAGCGGCTTTATCGGTGCTGAAACAGATGGGGTATACGGGAGAGAGTGAACTGAAAGCGAAAGTTCTGGACGAACTGGAGAAATATCTCTGGGGATATTATGTCCTGGACGAGCTGATCAACAATCCGGATATTTCGGATATACGCGTCCTGAATTTTAATTATATCCGCTACAAGAAGTTTGGCGTGCGCTGCGATTATGAAAAACATTTTATTGATGAAAATGATTATCTTCAGTTCGTCAATCTGCTGGCGGTGCGGAATAAAAAAAGTTTAAGCGACTGTAATGCCGTGACCTATTTTACCGATACGTCCAATCCAAAGTT
>JAMPBI010000031.1 GCA_023666775.1 Alistipes sp.
GTACCATGAACAGACGTCGGAACCCGCCTTGAAAAAGGCACTCGCGGACAGGCATGACCGCAACGAATACATATTTGCGGATAAAATGCCTACCATTCTGGTAAAATCGGCGGAAGAGTACCCGATGTATTTTAACAGCCAGCTTGAGCGTACCGGCGTGGGGTATTTTGATTATTACCTCATGCATAATATGGGAAAGGACCGGTACGAGAAAACGCAGCGGTTTGGCGGATTTGAGTTTGCCGTTAAAATGAAGGAAGAAGGAAAGATAAAAAACTTCGGATTTTCCTTTCACGACGACGCACAGACGCTTGAACGTATTCTGACGGAACACCCGGAAGTCGATTTTGTGCAGTTGCAGATCAATTATCTGGACTGGAACAACAAGATCATTCAGTCGGGAAAATGCTATGAGACGGCGAAGAAATTTAATAAGCCGGTGGTGGTTATGGAGCCGGTAAAAGGCGGAACCCTCGCAAATCTGCCGAAAAAAGCCGAAGAGCTGCTCCGCGCTTACAATCCGAAGGCAACGCCTGCCTCTTATGCCCTGCGTTTCGCGGCAGGACTGGATAATGTGATGATGGTTTTGAGCGGAATGAACAATCTGGAGCAGGTTCGGGAAAATACAAAACTGATGGCGGATCCGAAGCCGTTAAGCAATGAGGAAAAAAAGCTGCTGGGGGAAGTGACGGAGATCATCAACCGCAGTATGGCGGTTCCGTGTACGGCATGCGGGTACTGTATGGAAGTCTGTCCGAAAAACATTGCCATTCCGGGCTTGTTTGGCGTGTACAATAATTATAAGATAAACGGTAATTTTTCCAATATGTATTATAACCGGGTGGTGTATAACAAAGGAAGGGCTTCGGACTGTATCGGGTGCCGTCAGTGTGAAAAGAACTGTCCGCAGCATATTGCCATTCCCGATGAGCTGAAAAATATCACGCCGTTTGAAAAGAAGTAACAGGGGTTATCCATGCAGACGGAAATCGAGCAGTATTACAATAAATTCAATGAAGAGAAACGTCTTGACCGAAGGCACGGCAGAGTGGAGTTTATCACGTCCATGAAATATATCCATCAATGTCTTGGCGAATTGGCGAGGCAGAGCGGGAGAAAGCCGGAGGAAATCAGGATCATGGATATCGGAGCGGGTACGGGAAAGTATTCGGTCGCGCTATCCGAAGAGGGATATGATGTGACGGCAGTGGAACTTGTGCGGCACAATCTGGGACTTTTAAAAGCGAAAAAGAGCAATGTTAAGGCTTATCAGGGAAATGCCGTGAAACTGTCGCGTTTTGCGGACGGAACGTTTGATCTGACGCTGCTTTTCGGTCCGCTCTATCATTTGCACGCGAAGGAAGATAAGCTGAAGGCGTTGTCGGAGGCGAAGCGTATTACGAAAAAAGGTGGTTTTATTCTGGCGGCGTACATTATGAACGAGTACGGCGTTATTTCGTATGCTTTTAAGGAGCGCAATATTTTCCGCGCGCTTTCGGAAGGTATGCTGGACGGGAGTTTCCATTGTACGGATAAAGCCAATCCCCTGTACAGTTTTATGAGACTTGAGGATATCGGGGATCTGAACAGAGAGTCCGGACTGGAACGGGTACGGATCATCGCGGCGGACGGCGCGGCAAATTATATGAGACGGGAAATGAATGCTTTGACGGAAGAGGAATTTGAGCGTTTTATCGAGTATCATTTATCTACCTGTGAGCGGTCGGATCTGATGGGAGCAACCTCCCACACGGTAGATATATTAAGAAAGATCAGTAATTAACGAGGTTTTCCGGGGTGTCGATGAGAATGCGGCACCCTTCTTTTATATGGGTCAGTATGAATATCATGTCTTCGGCAGGCACGGACACGCAGCCCAGCGTAGGATTTCCGTTGGAACAATGGAGGAAAATGGCGCTTCCTTCCCCGGGAACGCAGTCGGTATTGTAATCAATGGAAAGGACATAGGCGTAGGCGTCGGGATAGTCGTTGATATGCTCCGCGCTGTTCCAGTTGTCCGGTGAAATTTCCCTTGTGGTGACAAAACGGTTGTAATAGGCGGAAGAAGGATCGTCTACCCAGTAATAGGTGTCGTCTGTCTGTATATAGTCAAGCGTTGTGCCGGGATCGGGCAGGATACCGAACGCAATTCCGAAACCGTAGTCTCCGGCAGGGGTTTTCGTGTCATTTTCCGACGCTTTTCCCACACCGTTTTTCCCCACATAGCCTGTGGTATTCAGGATTTCTTCCCAGACCCCGCCGTTTTTTTCGTGCATGGTGACAACGGCGCTGCTTTTGTCCGCTTCGACAACGATCAACTGGCTGTAGTCCCGGGCGCAGGAAAGGGCGGAGACAAAATCGTCGGAAGTTATCAGGGCGGCGGTTTCCTTTTCCGGGACGGCAGGTGAGGAAACGGCGGAGACATCCACACTTGCGATAATGCTCAGGATCACATAAAAGAAATTCAATAATAGTTTCTCCATAATTTCCTCCAAAAAGTTTGCAAACCATACCAATATAGTGTATTATATCATAGATTAGTGCAAAGAAGAATAAAAATAAGGATCAAGTGATATGAAAAAGTTGACATGGCTTATTTTCCTAATTTGTTTTGTGCTTGAGGGGTGCGGAGGCCGTGTGGATCCGGAGGCAACCGTACAACCTCCCGCCATTTTGGAGGAGGAAACCGGTGGGCAGACTACCGGGGAGACAGACAACGCGCAGCTGCCGTCCGGGGCAGAGACGGAAACAACATCGCGGGAAGAGACGGAGGAGACTACGGCGGAGCCGGTGAAAGAGCCGGATATAAACGATTATGTCAAGGTGCGCGATCATATTCCGGATATCGTTATTGATCTGAAATATGCCACGGAAGATAATTTTACGGGACAGGTTATCTATGATTTTGAGGAAGCGTACCTGCATTACGGAACGGTCTTAAAACTTATGAAGGTTCAGGAGCAGTTAAGGCAGCAGGGTTACGGATTGAAGATATGGGACGCGTATCGTCCGTTTTACGCGCAGGAGCGTTTGTGGGAAGTTTACCCGGATCCTACATATGTGGCGGACCCGGCGAAGGGAAGACGGGGGCATAATCTGGGAAATACGGTGGATATTACCCTTGTTTACGCGGACGGAACGGAAGTTCCCATGCCGACGGGATTTGATGATTTCAGCACGAGAGCGGACCGGGACTATTCGGAGATTGAGGAAGAGTTAGCGGCGAACGCCATGCTTTTGCAGGAAACAATGTACGCAAACGGCTTCACGGGCTATAAAGGCGAGTGGTGGGATTTCACGGATACGGAGTATTATATTGATACGGAGGATTTTGTTCCTCAGGAATAAACGGATAAGAACAGGAGAATTGGAAATGGAATTATGGGATATATACGATAAGGATAAGAAACGGACAGGACGGACGATGAAGCGGAACGACTGGTGCCTTAAAGACGGAGAATATCATCTGACGGTGCTGGGGGTCGTCGCGCGAAAAGACGGCAGATTTCTCATTACAAAGCGTGTTATGACAAAGACGTGGGCGCCGGGCTGGTGGGAAGTTTCCGGCGGAGCGGCTATGGCGGGCGAGGACTCCGAAGACGCGGTGCTTCGTGAAGTGAGGGAAGAGACGGGGCTTGACGTGTCGGCTTTTGACGGCGGTTATATGTTCACCTATCACAGGGAAAATCCGGGCAAAGGGGATAATTATTTTGTAGATGTGTACCGGTTTGTCGGGGATTTTACGGAGGAAGACCTTTGCCTGCAGGAAGAGGAGACGGCGGGATATATGCTGGCAACCGTGGAAGAGATAAAGAAACTGGCGGAACAGGGGACTTTTCTTCATTATGACAGTATTAAGGACGTGTTTAAGTTATAAAGGAGAAAAGTTATGATACAGTTATCCGATCATTTTGATTATAAGCGTTTACTGACCTATACGCTGCCGTCGATAGCCATGCTTATCTTTACGTCTGTATACGGCGTGGTAGACGGATTTTTTGTGTCAAATTACGCAGGTAAAACGCCTTTCGCGGCGGTGAATTTTATATATCCGTTTCTGATGATTTTAGGAAGTATCGGGTTTATGTTCGGTACGGGGGGAAGCGCGTTGATTTCCCTGACGATGGGAGAAGGAAAAGGGAAAAAGGCGAATGAGATATTTTCCATGAATGTGTGCGTATCGACAATATTCGGTATCGTCCTCGTGCTGCTTGGCATCGTATTTCTGCCGTTTATTGCCGCTTTTCTGGGAGCGGAAGGGAAAATGCTTTCTGATTGCATACTTTACGGCAGGATCGTTTTGGCGGCTCTGCCTTTTTATGTGTTACAGTTTGAATTTCAATGTCTTTTCGCAACCGCACAGAAACCAAAACTCGGTTTGTTCGTGACGGTAGCGGCAGGAATTACCAACATGGTTTTAGACGCGCTGTTTGTCGCCGTGTTTTCGTGGGGGATTGCGGGAGCAGCCGCGGCAACTGCGCTGAGCCAGGTGGTGGGAGGTCTTGCCCCAGTCATTTATTTCGGACGGAAAAACGCAAGCCTTCTTCGGCTGGGACGGTTCCGGTTTGACGGCAGGGCATTGGGAAAAACGTGTACGAACGGTTCTTCGGAACTGATGAGTAATATTTCCATGTCTATCGTCAGTATGCTCTACAACGCGCAGTTGATGAAATACGCGGGCGAGAACGGTATTGCCACTTACGGCGTTCTGATGTATGTGAGCATGATATTTCAGGCGGTATTTCTGGGATATTCCGTGGGCGTGGCGCCGGTTATCGGATATCATTACGGCGCGCGGAATAACGGGGAACTTAAAGGCTTATTAAAAAGAAGCGTGATTTTGATCGGAATATTTTCCGTGGTTATGTTTCTGGCGGGAGAACTCCTTGGAAGACCGCTTGCGCTGCTTTTTGTGGGATACGATGAGACGCTTTTGGAAATGACGGCGACTGCGTTTTCCATATTTTCGATTTCTTTCTTATGCTCCGGTTTTGCCATTTTAGGATCTTCGTTTTTTACGGCGTTGAATGACGGACTTACCTCCGCGTTGATTTCGTTCCTGCGTACATTGGTTTTTCAGGTCGCAGCCGTAATCATTTTTCCGCTGTTCTGGAAATTGAACGGTATCTGGTGGTCCATCGTTGTGGCGGAAGTCATGGCGGTTGTGGTAACCCTGATGTTTTTAATAGGAAAGAGGAAGAAGTATCATTATTTTTAAACGGGGCAAAAGAGGCTGAGAATATTATGGAAAGTGTAATAAGAAATTGGAAAATAGAAGACGCCGGCGATCTGGCTCAAATGCTGAATAATGAAAATATTTTGAATAATCTGCGTGACGGACTGCCATATCCATACACGAAAAAAGACGCGGAGGAATACATAACGTCAATGCTTTCGTCTGATAAAACAAAAACGTTTGCCTTTGCGGTAACGGTGAATGATAAGGCTGTAGGCAGTATAGGCGTTTTCCGGTGCGATAATATTCATTCCAGAACCGCCGAGATGGGATATTATATCGGTGAGCCGTATTGGGGAAGAGGAATAGGGACAAGCGCTGTGAAGCAGGTCTGCGGGTATGTTTTTGAACATACGGATATTATCCGGATTTTTGCCGAACCGTTTGCTTATAATACGGCGTCCTGCCGCGTGCTGGAAAAAGCGGGCTTTGAGCTTGAGGGGGTTCTGAGGAGTAACGCGGTAAAAAACGGAAAAGTTCTGGATATGAAAATGTATTCTTTGGTCAGACAGTCGAAGTAAAACAGAAATATGCAAGGAGAACGGATAATGGCGGCTATCGGTTATAAGATAAGAAAATTGCGGGAAAACGAGCAGAATATTCTCGGGGATTTTTTGTATGAAGCGATTTTTATTCCCAAAGGAGTGGAAGCTCCGCCAAAAGACATTATCCGGCAGCCGGAATTATGGTTATATATTTCTGACTGGGGCAGGAAAGATGATCAATGTCTTGTTGCGGAAGCGGACGGCAGGATTGTTGGTGCCGTCTGGAGCCGGATCATGAAGGATTACGGACATATTGATGAGGAGACGCCGTCGTTAGCAATCTCTCTGTACAAGGAGTATCGTGGAAGAGGGATAGGGACGGATCTAATGAAGGAAATGCTGGTTGTTCTTAAAGACAATGGTTATAAGAGGGTTTCGTTATCTGTCCAGAAAGAGAATTATGCATACAGAATGTACCGGAAGCTGGGATTTGAAGCAGTGGCGGAGCAAGGAGAGGAATTAATTATGGTGAGGGGATTGTAGTAGCAGAAAATTTTTTTCAATCAAATATAAACTTTTACATGACAAATCCGATATATGCATGTTATAATATTTTCATATACAGTGACAAGGAGGTCGATGTGTATGATTATAACACACAATATGGGAGCTATGTTCGTTCTCAATCAGAGAGCCATGGTTCATACGGAAAAAGGAAAGAATATGGAGAGACTTTCCTCCGGTTACAAGATCAATCGTGCGGCAGATGATGCCGCGGCTTTAACGATTTCATCTAACATGAGGTGGCAGATCCGCGGACTTAACCGGGCGGCGCAGAATGTTCAGGAAGGCGTATCGCTGATACAGGTGGCAGACGGGGCGTTGACGGAAGTTCACGATATGTTACAGAGGATGAATGAGTTATCTGTTCAGGCAGCGAGTGATACCAACACGGATGACGACAGAGACGCTTTACAGAAGGAAGTTGACAAACTTGCGTCCGAGATCACAAGGATTGGAAAGACGACACACTATAACGGATTGTATTTATTTGATAAGCTGCGTCCGGGCGATCCGGAGGTGACGAATATAGCAGATCTGGTAAAGTGCGCGTCAGCGGAAGCGGGTTATCTGAAGGAAGCGTATCATTCAACGTCAACAAATAAGTGGTATTCTGCGGCGAAGCTTGATTTCAGTAATATTAATTCCGGCAACATCAGCAAATTATATGACAAATCGTTTTCGTTTAATTGCTCTCAAAATTGTAATGAGGCGTTTAAATTTACCTTTATTAACGGTAACGGCAATTCGGATTCGGCAACGAATTTGCATGGAGCGGTACAGCATCAGTATAAGATTGATATTAACGGAATGACAAGCGGAAGCCAGATTGTAGACAAAATGTGGGATTATATCCAAAATCACATGCCGACAGGAACAACGACATCTTCAACAGCAGGGCTTGACGGTGGTATTTTTGTCAGCCATTCCAATGTATTGATCAAGACTTCGTCTAACGAATTATGGGTGGTAGGAACAGCATATCAGAACTCGGAGGCGGCTGCAAAAAACGCATTCCCTAGAAAGAATATACCAAAATCCGGAGCAATTGACGCTACCGAGATTGTTAAGGCCAGCGACGAGAATGATTTAAGAAACCTTATTACCATACAGACGGGCTGCGTAAGACCGGATCATATTGATATTTACGTTGACAGAATGAACGCGAACCTTCTTGGTGTGGATAATTTAAAACTTTGGGATTATAACAGCGCGGGCAGCGCGATTGAAAAGGTTCAAAAGGCAATAGCGAAGGTTTCCGCGCAGAGAAGTATGCTGGGAGCGGAGCAGAACAGGCTTGCGGATATACTGAACATTGACCAGAATACCAGTGAGAATACGCAGTCGGCGGAATCTAAGATGCGTGATACCGATTACGCGGATACAACTGTAAAATTAATGAGAACAAAGACGCTGGAAGACGTATCGGTGGAAATGCTGCGAAACAGTAAAGAGAGCGCGCAGGGTGTTCTATTGATGTTTGCGTAGCGGCAGGTTTTGGTAAAGAAAAAGAAAGTTTCAAAAATCAGTTGACAAATAAAATCTCATATAGTATTATATCAAGGTACTTGTTAAACAGGAAGCATTCTTTCTGTTTAACGTATGCGCGAGTGGCTCAGTGGTGGAGCGTCTCCTTGCCAAGGAGAAGGTCGCGGGTTCGATCCCCGTCTCGCGCTTTTCTTTTTCGAGAATCCGGGGTACGGGTTCTCTTTTTACATGATAGGAAAGGGTGAAGAAGCGAATGTCATCAAAGGCGGCGAAGAAAGCCGGAAAAAACGGAAAAAAGAACCGGCAGACGCAGGACGCGTTTCTGGATAATCAGCCGGTGATCATATTGATCGGTGGTTTGCTGTTTACCGCCGGTATCGGCGTAAATATAGCAAGGACGGCATGGGGAGTGACAACATGGAAATCTTTGATCTGGAACGTGGCTTTTCTGGTCGCGTACATGGTTGTTTTTGAATGTATCAAGATTTACCGTCTGTACCATATAAAGCAGGCGGAGTACGAGATGGAAAGAAGGAAAGCAAAGAAAGCGGGCAGAACGCTTCCGGAAAAGAATAAGATTGATTTTCTGTTTGAGGCGGCAAATCATAGGAAGAGTTAAAAGGACGGCGGGCAGCCGTCTTTTTTTGATTTGACACCGAATCCTAATAGGAAATTATGTTGCAATTTCTCTATCTTCTATGTTATTTATACGAATTTTGTAGTATAATAGTCTTAGGTGAGTATATGACTAGGTCTATCAAATATATGGTTATTATAGATACTGTAAAGATTGTTCTGGCAAGCGTGGCGGCAATACTTCTGGCGGAACTCTTAAATTTACAGTACGCCGTTTCGGCAGGTATCATTGCGATTCTCAGTATCCGGCCAACGAAGAAAGAAACCGTAAAAACTGCGTTGGGAAGATTTCTTGCATTTATGTGCGCCTTGCTGATATCGTCAGTTTCTTTTCATTTCGCAGGATTTACCGTGGCGGCGTTTACAGTATATTTATTTGTATTTATATTTATCTGTTTAAGTTTTGGCTGGAATGACGCAATGACAATGGATTCTGTATTGATTTCCCACTTTCTCTCGACAGGAAAGATGGACTTTGCGATGATCGGAAACGAAACGCTTTTGTTTGTGATCGGTGTGGGCGCCGGTATTATCGCAAATCTTCATCTTCATAAAGATGTAAGACAGATGGAAGAGCTTCAAAGGGAAATTGATGACCAGGTTAAGAACATTTTGCTCCAAATGTCAATAAACATTCTAAAAAGGGATAATATTAACCATGACGAAAAAATATTTGATACGCTGATGGAGTATCTTGGCAGAGCCGAACGTATGGCGGAGCAGAATTATAAAAACCAGTTTTCAAACGGGGACGTCTTTGATATGAAATATGTGGGAATGAGGCGGGAACAATATGGCTGTCTTTTGGAAATGTATAAGAATGTCAGGAAAATGAAAACGACGCCTGCGCAGGCACAGATTATTTCGGACTTTTTAGAACAGATTTCAAAGGAATACCATAAAGAAAACACAGTAGACGCTCTGCTTTGCCGTTTCCACGAGATTGACGGAAGTATGAGGACGCAGCCCCTGCCGGCAGAACGCGGCGAGTTTGAGGACCGGGCGATGTTGTACTCGCTTCTCCGCCACTTGGAGGAATTTCTTATGATAAAAAAAGAGTTTGCGAAAAAATATTTGTGACGGGAGGTTGAAATGTGAAAATTCTGATTATCGGAGGAAGTTATTTCATGGGAAAAACATTTACCATGATGGCATGCGAAGAACATGAAGTATATCTCATCAATCGGGGGAACCGCCCTTTTTGCAGCGAGGAGATCACGGAGTATGTGATGGACAGACATGACGCGGCAGGGCTGGCGGGTATCCCGGAAGAACATTTTGACGTGGTGGTCGATTTCTGCGCTTACCGGAAAGGAGACATTGAGCGGATCTTTAAGAATTTAAAGGCGGATTTCAGACAGTATATCTATATAAGCACCTGTGACGTATACAGACGGGGAAGCATGAAGAGACTGAATGAGAACAGCGCTTTTGAAGAGAGGGATTTCGGCGGCGAGGCAGGAGCGTACATTACGGGGAAAGTACAATTGGAAGAAGAACTGCGGCAATGCGCGAAAGAAAGACATACGGCGTACACGTCTATCCGCCCGGCATTTATTTACGGACCGGAAAATTACGCGCCGCGGGAGGAGGTATATTTCCGGTGGATCCTGACGGCGGGGCAGATCATTCACCCATACGATGCGACGGGAGAGTTTCAGATGGTTTTTGTCTATGACGCTGCCAGGGCAATCCTGCTTGCCTGTGGGAATGAAAAGGCATTTAATCGCGCGTTTAATCTTTGTAATGAAGAAAGTATGACGTATGAAACGTTTGCGGATTTAATGGAAGAAGTGATGGAACTTCCGTTTGAGAGGGTGGAATTGTCGGTGAAGGACGTGACGGAACGGCAGATACCGCTGCCTTTTCCACTGACGCGCGAGGAATCGGAGTGGTATGACGGCAGCAGTATAACGGAACTTGGTGTTAGGTATACGGATATTTCAAAGGGAATGAAAATTACCGCGGATTATTTTAAGGAGAATTGAATTATGGATATGAATAAGGTATTAAATGAACTGGACGCATTATTTGCGAAGAACGATCTGAACGGAGTCGGGAAATTTCTGAAAGAACAGTATGAAATCGCGAAAAGCGAGGACGATTTTGGAGCGCGGCTCAGTCTGGCAAACGAAATGGTAGGTTTTTACCGTGAGATGACGGCGTTTGATAAGGCGCAGGAAATCATCACGGATATGGAAGAATTATTAAAAGACGAGCGGGTTGCGGGAACGGTGGAGGAAGGAACTTCTCTTCTTAATATCGCGAATACGTACCGCGCGATGGGGCGTTTTGAGGACTCCAAATCAGTGTATGACAGGGCGGCGCAGCTTTATGAGGGCACGCTTGAGGAAAATGATTTCCGGCTTGCCAGTCTTTATAATAATGTCAGTCTTTTATATCAGGCGCAGGAATGTTATGAGCAGGCGGAAGACAGTCTGCTGTCGGCGCTGAAAATCGCGAAGAACCACCCGGAGGCGGAAGTTGAGATCGCGATAACATATACCAATCTGGGGCAGTTGTGTCTGCAAGGCAAGGGAAACGATCCGGCGAAGGCAGAGGCATATCTGAAACAGGCGGAGGAACTATTTGAAAAAGGTGACAAGCAGGATTATCATTACTGCGGCTGCGCAAATGCCTTGGGAACGCTGTATTTTATGAAGGGCGAGTATGACGGGGCGGTGAAGTATTACGAGGAGGCGCTTCTTAATATGCACAACACGGCGGGCGCTACGGAAAACTTTGACACGATCCGGGAAAATCTTATGTCGGCATATGAGAAAGCCGGAATGAAGACGTATGACAATACGATGGATTTATGCGAGGCTTACTATGAAAAGTACGGAAAGCCGATGATCCACGAGAAATTTCCGGAATATGAGGACAAAATCGCCGTAGGCTTGTGCGGCGAAGGGTCGGAATGTTTCGGGTTTGACGATGAACTGTCCCTGGATCATGACTGCGGACCACGTTTTTGCATGTGGATCACGGACGAGGTTTTTGAGGAGATCGGTATGGCGCTGCAGAAGGAATATGAGAAACTCCCGAAAATATTTGCCGGAAGCGTGCTGAAACGCACGCCGATGGGAGGAAGCCGGGACGGCGTTCATACGATTGATAATTTTTACAGTCAATTCCTTGAACGCCCGGAACTGCCGGAAACCCGCGAGGATTGGTGGTGCCTTGACGGACACGATCTGGCAACGGCGACAAACGGACGGGTGTTTGTGGATAAACAGGGGATATTTACCGCTATCCGTGAATATCTTCTGAAATATTATCCGCGCGACGTCTGGATCGAGAGGATTGCCACCTCCCTTATATACTGCGCCCAGTCGGGACAGTATAATTATCCGAGAATGATGGCGAGAGGGGATTATGTGACCGCGCGTCTCGCGTTATCGGAATATATGAAACATATAATGGACGTTGTCTTTTTACTGAACAGGACGTACCCGCCGTATTATAAATGGCAGCACAGCGCGATGGCACGTCTTTCCATACTGCCGGAGGTGGGCGACATACTGACGGCGATATGCGATATGGAGGACCAGAGGGAAGCGTGGAAAGATGTGAAATACGGAAGTAACGTCAATGAAAAGGATATGATCGCGGTGACGATTGAAATTATCGCGAAATTAATCGTGGATCAGTT
>JAMPBI010000032.1 GCA_023666775.1 Alistipes sp.
CATCTTTACCTGAAAACCCGGATCGTCCTTAATATTGCTCCTGCTGAATACATTTTTAAAAAAATCAATTATTTCGTTTTCTGACGATACATATGATTTTTCCGGTATATAAATATAATACGCCTCATATTTCTTATCAATGTAAATATATTGGGGGTTCAGGCAAAAATTATGGTAATCCAGAAACCAGTCATTTCCCTTCACAAAAGGAAGCAGCAGGTTCAGATATAATTTTATAAACTCCTTTTTTGTACAGTTTAATTCCATATATTCCAACGCGATCGTATTCACTAATTTATATTTTAACGATATCTGATCATTAAAATTCTGAATTTTGAACGGAATCAGAAAGGACGGACAATCATTATTGATCACATTGATCGCTATCTCGTCGAATACTGCCTGTTCCTGCAAAGTCACTATCAAATAGTTACCCTCTAAAGTGCTTTGTACATTAAAGTTTTCATTATTCATAACCTTACTCCTCTTCGTAATTCTTTAACGTGATCAAACTTACCGTTATATCTCCGATATTTCTAACCTGCGCGATCCCACCGTGGAAAGGTTCGGCTTCCTCAAAGTAATCCGGAATAACCAGTTCGTTTCTTCTGCTGATATATCCCCAGTTATTTGCCACCTGAACGGCTCCGAGATACTCCGAAAAAGATTTCGCGTCCCAATACTGAAAATCAATCATCTGATTTCCATTTTTGTCGATATATCCCCATTTTCCGTCCCTGTTTGCAACCGCTATATATCCGTTTCCCTCAGGTGCTTTCACAGCCGCGTAAGTATCTTCCGTCACATGCTTTCCCTCATTGTTTATCATATACCAGCTGCCGTTTTCCTTTACCATAGCACGATTACCTGCAAAAGCGCTTCCTAATGAATTTACGGCAACATCGTCCAGTATAAAATCAACGATCACACTGCCGCTGTCCGAAATAATTCCCCATTTATCGCCTTTTTTTACCGCAGCACAGCCATTATTATTGATCGTTATTTCATCATATTGATGAGCCTCCGCTATCGGTTCAAAATCATAATTAAAATAGCTGTATGTCCCGTTTCTTTTTCCGATTATTCTCGTTCCATAGACCCCGGATACATTCTCCATTTTCGCATAAACGGTTCCATCATCTACGCCATAATGATCCCCGTTACCCAGAACGTTATAATACACGTCATCTAACCTCACAACCGCATGCGACGTACTTGAGAAAACCGTAACGTCGTCATAAATAAAATCCAGTACGGCGCCGCCGCTCTTATTGACATATCCCCAATGTTCCCCGTCATATGCCGGCATGACTTCATTACTGTCGGTAGGCTTTATTATCTGATACCCTGTACTTCTGATACTATACAGATATCTTATGCTCTCATAATAATCTATCAGTTCCTGTGAATTATATTTTTCGATTCCTTTTTGCAAAAGTTCCATAGCTGCCTGCGTTTTTGAGGAACTTTCCAAATATATTTTTGCCGCGTTTAAATATTCCTCCTCCGACGCGGTTCCTTCTTTCACTCTGCGTTCCACCAATTTGGCATAAGATTGCTCATCTTTGTACTCCACATACGCCGACAACAACTTTTCCTGAATATCCGCCGTATACTGTGTTGTATATCCTGCTGCCTCTTCATAAAGGGGAATTGCTCTTACATACAGTTTCTTTTCGAAAAAAACATCTGCTTCTGCCGCTAATTCACTCTGCTTTTTTATTTCCTCAACACCGCTTATTTTTTTTACCGTCAGCCCCCAGCCTGCAACCAATAAAATAATCAATGCGAAAACAACTGTTAATTTTTTACCATTCATATCCGTTCCTCTACATAATCATAAAAGTAATAATAATTCCTAAATATAAAAAAGGAATTAATGCCACGCCGTCATGTAATGTTATCTTTTTTCGACATACCTGCACCAGTGAAAAAATACAACAGCACAAAGTCCCATAAAGAATGCAGCCAAGCACACGTTCCCCTGTCATACAGAGTCCCAGGACAACCGCGTATTTCACATCTCCCGCGCCAAGCTGGTGTCGTGAAAAAAAATAACAAAGAAAAAATATCAGACCCGCGATTATTCCGCCGATAACCGAACGGAATATCAATACCAGTCCCTGAGCCGGGAACAAAATGACATAAATCCCTGCCACGGCAATCCAAAACAGCAGCGATCCGATAATAATAGTATTGGGAACCGTATGTATTTCCCAATCGCATACACTAAGAGCCGCCGATATGCCAAGGATCCCCACCGCCAGGATATGGACGCCTACATCCTCGTCATATAACCGTACATAACCGGTCATAGCCGTACTGAATACCAGCATTGTTCCTATTAAAAGAACCTTTCGCGATTTAAAGGTAATATTTAACTGATATCTGTTACGGATATACGCGACCAGCAGAAAATACGCAGTTACCGCTGCCATAATATCCAATGCAGAACCGACAAACCTCATGTCTTTTCCTCCTACTGTTTTGACTCGTCTGCATTCCCATCGCCCCTCAGCCATGCGGGCACAGACACTCTTTGAACAACATGTATCTTACTATCCGGAAGAACAAAGGCAATAAACGATAAATCAACGTCATACTGAACCACAATATCAACCATGACCTGCTGTGTGTTTCCGGAATCATTGAATAAAGAAGACCCTGTAAAATCCAGTCCGTCATACCCTCCAATCACTCCGTATTTCTCCAGATAGTCGTCAGCGCTCCCGCTCCCAAGCGCTAAATACTTTTTTGTAAGAAGATTTGCCAGAATAGAACCCGCAAAATTATGTATGCCATATATACCCGCATCAATCCCCAGATAAACGATCCCCGCAAATGTAGCCTGCGGATCGCTCAGCAGATTTCCGATTGATGTTGCCGCCTGTTTGACGGATTCTCCCGTTGCCGTTACGTCGGATTGAAGAATTTGTATCTGGTTACTGATTTCTCCCAGCGTATCAAGTGAATATTCACCCTGAACCGTCGTGATCAGATTATCGGAATCCGTTCTCAGCGTATTTATTTTATTGAGTGTATCTACAACATCAGCCGTTGCCGTATCAATGTTCTGAGTATAGGCTGCTCCGTCCGCCTTTACCGCGCTCTCGGCTCCCCTGACTCCCAATGCCTCATAGATATAGGAATAACTTGCCATTTCATGTGCCGCGGAATTAATCGCAAACTGGATCCTGTTATGTAACGTATAAATATTGGTCAGCATAATGATAAACACGACCGCCATAATAAAAATGGTAAAGGATAGACACACTTCAACGGTCATCATTCCTGCTTCGTTATGTTCCGCCTTTTCTCTTTTCATTCTAATACCCTCTGGTTACCGTAAATTTGTATCGTCTTTTCTCATACTCCCTCATGGATTCTTCCTCGTCCGGAACAACCTTTCGCATATATCCTTCTGGAATCACCACAAAATTAATATGTACGGAGCAGGTTGCGTCAACAGCCGTATATGCTTTTCCCATTTCGAAAGCCGACGATGGTTTTGCCTTACTTACATCTTCTGCCGACGTTTTCGCCGTATTCACATTCAGTTCAATCAAATCCTGCGTTCTGGAAGCCAGATCCGATGGACTCACCACAAACGCAAGCAAAACCGTCAGATACTGCTCATAATCCATGGAAAACTTTTCTTCGGTTCCCGCGATCTTCCCCCACTCGTCCTGTTTACCTAACAATCCGGCAAATTCACTTATCGCGGTCATATCTGTCAAGTTCTTTTTTGTAAGCACTACCGATTTATCCTCTTTTAGCTGCTCCCAATCCGCGTATGTTTCCGCAAGCGTAACGCCGCTTCTCAGAGCGGCGCGAACCAGCAGCGCCGTCAACGGAGGCGCCTGAAAAGCGCTGATTGTGTTATTAATCTCCTGAATGCGATATGTTGACGCAAAATTCATCACCGAACGAAACGCCAGTATCGTATTCCGTGCCTTATCCAGATTGGACTTTGAGCTTTTATATCCGCCAAAAATATATTCTATTTCCGCCCCATATAAATAATTCAGATTATTATTCATCGCGTATCCGGTTAAGGATTTTATTTCTTCGCCTGCTTCTACCTTTTTATCCGTCACACGGCTTGAAAACATTCCGAAATCATATTCCACCAGATAAAATTTCAGTAAAAAGCGGTTCAGTTCATTAATAATACCATTCATGGAAAATAAATTCGTAATCCATGACATATCGTCCAAATCAAACTTAAATTTACCGTTCTCCTTATTGCCATTCCCCAAAAACCATGCCGGAAGGTCTCTTGCTGTAGTCGTCTCTTTATCCAGTTCTTCATTGTTATATTTATCCACAAACTCTTCCGCTTGTTTCTTTTTTGCTTTTGTCTCATTTGCGCCATCACTTTCATTCGCAAACATTTCCTCTAAATTATCATACAATGTTTTTGTTGCCGCCTGTTTATAAAAGTCCTGATATGTACTCATATCCAGTTGGAGGTGTTCTCCCACACCTGTTCCCGCACAATTCATATAAGATTCCACTACCTGCTTTAAATGCTCTATATACTCTTCGGTATCCGTTTTAAACCGGCTGTTTAATCCCTCATTTTCATATGCATATTGCGCCATCTGCACATAGACTTCCGGCTGGTCGATCTCATCTAAAAGTTCCAGATCCTTTTCCATATTTTCCTTTACATCATCATCGACCTTTTCCGTCTGAAGTATCGTTTCAAGCTGCTCTCTCAATGTCGCTATCTTCTTTGCGGAAGCGCTCACCTTATCCGACGCGTCCTTAAACTTTATTGCACACCGGTCATAAAGCGCCAGAGTTATCTGTTCATCAATCGAATCATTCTCCTGAAAGGTAAACGTCTGCTTCGGTCCATTATCCACGGCAGTCTGGATCGCCAGTATACAACCGGTAAAATTTTCTCTTAATGTATCTTCATGCGCGTTTTCGTCGTCCACATAAGCATCATAAATTGCCAGCAGCCGCTCTTCTTCCCCGTCAAGCTCCTCTTCCGCTTCTTCCGAATCGTTTCCGCTTTCTTTGTTATCGTTTTCCTTGCCATCGCTTTCCTTTTTTCTCGCCTCAATTCTGTCCCTTTTCTCTGCCGCGGCTTTCATAGCGCCTTCATCTTCCTGTTTGTACGCATAATATATCTGATAACTGCCTGAAGCCGCAATTTCTTCTATCGCTGAGGTATTTGTTTCCAATGCGGTATTGATGTCATCGATGTAAGACATATAATCACGTCCGGACAAATTTTTAAATAATTTCGCGTAATAATAGAAATGCCACGCCGCGTCATACAATTTGCCGATTTCCTTATTTAACTCCTGTTGCTTTCCTATCGCCTTAGATGTTCCTTTTGTTTCCTGAACTTTCTCTAACGCTTCAAGAATCTGATCAACGCGTTCATCACTTCCCAATACCTGAAATATACGAAACTTCATAAAATCGCCAATCTGCGTATAAAAAATTTCTTCCTCCGATAATTTTGAACTTTCAACCTTCTCATACTCCAGCACGACTTCCGCGTCCCGATACGGCATCATGCCGGAATACTCGGTACTGCCAAACCCCATATTCACCAGATGTTCAAAGGTTATCGTATTGGAATTGGGATTAAACGAACTTTTTAAATATTCCACATATGCCTCTAACTTTCCAATTGCCTCTCCGTCCTGTGATATCGCGAATAAACCGTACCGGTCTTTTAATTCATTATCGTATACCGTTAAAACCGCTTCACCATAATTATCCGCCGCCATCGCCGCCTGTGTCCCGACCAGTTTTACCCGTGCCAGATCCACCATGAACGCGACAAAAAATATACTGGGAACAAATATCAGCGTCACAAAAACGGTAATGGAACCTTTTGTTTTCTTAATAAATTTATTCTTTAAAGACATCTTGTTTCTCCCGCAAATTATGTATCCGGAATAATGGCTGATTTGAACTTATTGTAAAATTCCACGCCTTTTTCTACTATTTCCGCAGCCTTTTTCCCTAATTTCGTATCCTGTGTTATGTCAATCACAAAATCAACGTTTCGGATCATTTCGTCGCCGTCCGAGACAACCGCCATTCCGCTTACCTCAATAAGCAGCTCATTGGGCAGTCCGACGTTTGACAGGCTGATTGCCGGGGCAACCGTCTGTGTGACTGTCGCCGAAATTGTTTTATATACGATATAATTCCCTGTTTTTACTTCAATCTGAACACTACTGCCGTTTTTGTCATCGAAAAACATATTTTTGCACATGGAACGGATAAATTGCTCCACCTCATCATTCTTCGTCTGCATCATAAAGAAACGGTACGGAAACAAATAATTCAGATCATTGGAAAAGGAACTTCCGACTGCCGAAACGGTATCATCTGTCATAGCAAATTCCATATTTGCCTTTGCCTCGACAAACGTGTCGGATTCCACATTTTTATAATAAACTAACGCGTTTTCTAAATTTGTCTGCAATATTGCCTTTTGGCACAGAAAAATGGAGGCATAATACATCGCAATTACTGTAATAATACAAAACGGCATTAATATCGTGGCTTCAACAATAACATGTCCATTTTCTGATTTTATGAAACGGCTCATACTATACCTCCTGCTGTTGGTCCTTATCCTCCTATGGTTTCGGCTTTATTCGTAATTTTTTCCCACATATCCGTAAGCCATTGTGAGATATATTTCCAGAACATCGCTACCAGCAATACAACCACCAAAATCAGCAGTATTGTGGCTACAATTGAGGAAACTCCCATTTCATCTTTTTTGAAATCATTTACAAAACATAAGAAACGTAGTTTTGCTTTCCAAAATAAATCATCCAATATTTCCATTCTCCTTCTCTCCTTTGCACATTGAATTTTTATTATTATCCGGTTTAAAAACTGAAGCCTGCCATCACCGGAACAATAATCATGATAATAATGCCTGCGAACATTAGCATTGTCGGAATTAATAATTTCCCTGAAATCTTTTCTCCCATTCTTCGCGCGTTATGTTTATATTCTGACCAGCTCTCACTATTCAGGTTTCTGAAAAGCTGTACAATTTCCGCGTTTCCCTTTGATATATTCTGAGTAATCGCCGTTGCCAGCTTCGTCGTATAATTGTTATTACACCGCGCAATAAACTTTGAATACGCTTCTACAGGGGATACGTTATTGTCAAAATCAAGCAGAACGCGGTTCATCTCCTGATAAAGCACGCCTTTACCGCTTATGCTTGCCAGTTTCCATGCCTGGCTGACTTCCATGCCAGCCACCGTAAGAAGCGTCAGTTTTGATATCACCTGCGGAAATTGTCGTTCAATTTCTTCTTCACGCTTTTTCACGATCACATCAACATTATCATATGGCATATATCCCAACAGCATAAACCCAACGGCAATAACCGACGCTACAACTACGCTTCTGGTTCCCATATCAAAGGCAATGCCGATTGTTAATGCCGCAAAAAAGAGCGCTGCTCCCAACAGAACATACCCGATCAACGTCCCCGCAATATAATAGGAATAATTAATCGCCTCTTTCTTTTCCTTAAACTGCATACATTTCTGATTCAGATCTTTGATAAATCTGCTCTTGGAATCCCATTTTAAAATCTGGATCATACGATAACCCGCCAGCGGTATCAGGTCGATTCCGCTTATTTTTCCCAGCGTGTACGCGTCAAGCATTTTCTGCGCTTCCTGCAATTTCTTTTTTATTTTCTTACCCTGAACGATCTTTTTCTTATTGGTCAGATCGTTTGTCTTTTTCATATCCTCAGCGAGCAATTTCAATTCGATCCTCAAATTCTTAATATTCTCGATCTGTATTTCTTTGTTGCAGATAATAAATGTACGCGCGATGTTATTGTCCGCGCTGATAAAAAGAACAAGAAAAATCAAACTCAGAACCGTCGCGATAATCATACAAATAACCATATGTTCTCTCCCTTACACTTCAATATCCGTACTTTTTACGGCTAATACAAACGAGACGGCAAAAATGATCAGCGCCGCCGTCGCCGCAACATGTCCTACCGCCGTATTAAACAGACTGTCTGTCAATCCGCTTCCCATTGCCGACATTGCTATCACAATAATGATCGGCATGATCAGCATTGTCATGGTTTCCGACTTCGCGGAAGTAATCGTTGTTTCTATTTCCTGTTCAATCTCAATCTTATCGCTGATGATCTGTTCCGTTTCCTTCAAAATATCACCGAAGCGGTCGCTTTTTCCTTCTATGACCGAATAAATCGTCGCGAAGCTCCTGATATCCTCTAATTGGCTTCTATTGGCAAAATCTTCAAATAAAACCTTTAACTGGATTCCACCCATATCATATTGTTTGATGATATTTTTCACCTCAACCACAATATCCGAATTGGGGCTATATGATAACTGAAGATCCTTCAATGCCGATTTTACCGCCTGTATTTCTACATTCCCCGCGCCCACCGCTACGCTCATTGATTTTAAAAATTCTTTAAATTGCAGCCGTAATTCTTTTTGACGTTTCGTAATTGTAGACGCCGCATACAATTTTTCTAAAAAAAATCCCGCTGTAAATCCTATAATCACGGATATGAAAACCAGATGATAAAATAGAAACGCGATCACCGCAACAAGAATGCTGCATACGACGTAAGCAACTGCATGATGCACTTTTGTCATATTACATTTATAATACAAAGGCATATTGGAATTCATTTCAGTCCTCCTTAGCGTTTTCTAAGTAATCGTAAATACCGCTGTTAATAAATTTATCCGGGTGTACCATCTTGTTTGACGTTCTCTTTAATCCGCCCGATACCCTGCGCAGTGCTGTTTTTTCATCCTCCTCAAACCGGAATAACGGATTCAGAATGATATGACCGTTTTCCAGTCCTGCCACTTCCGTTATTTCCATTGTTTTTCTCGAACTGTCCCTAAGTCTTGACAAATGAACGATAATGTCCACAGCAGACGCGATCTGCTGCCGGATCGCGTCCAAAGGCAATCCCGCCGCTCCCGTCAATACCATTGTTTCCAAACGGCTCAGCATATCGTTGGCAGAATTGGCATGTCCTGTTGAAAGTGAACCGTCATGTCCCGTATTCATCGCCTGAAGCATATCCAGCGCTTCCTCGCCACGGACTTCGCCGACTACAATTCGGTCCGGTCTCATTCGGAGCGCTGATTTTATCAGCTCTCTCATTGATATTCCTCCCGCTCCCGCCGAATTGGCATTTCTTGTTTCCAGCCGTACCAGATTGGGAATTTGTTTGATTTGCAGCTCCGCGGAATCCTCAATCGTAATAATTCGTTCACCGGAAGGTATGTAATTGGATAAAGCGTTGAGGAATGTGGTTTTTCCCGAACCGGTTCCCCCCGAGATAAAAATGTTATATCTTGCCCGGACAAGTTTCTCCAGAAAAATCGCCGCCTCCGGCGTAAGGGAACCATAAGCGATTAATTTTTTTATGGTCATTCCTTCTTCCGGAAATCTACGGATTGTTACGATAGGACCGTTAAGCGCGATCGGATCCAGTACGACATTAACACGCGAACCGTCGGCAAGACGCGTATCAACGATAGGATTGCTTTCATTAACGGAACGCCCCATATCCTGAACAAATTTTGTAATAATATTTCTTAATCGTTCCTGACTTTCAAATTTTTCTTTAAGACGCTCCAGTTTTCCGTTACGTTCCACAAAAATGCAATCATATCCATTGATCATAACTTCCGTTATGGATTTATCTTCAATAATCTTTCCTAATATTCCTAATCCTCTTATTGATTCAAATACGGTATCCGCAAGGCTTTTCTTGGAACGGAATGACAGAGACGAATAATATCCTGCCAGCTCTTTATCCGCGGTAATACATTGATCAATGCGTAATTCCAGCATTTTATCTACCCGTTCTTTTAACTGTTCGTCCGATAAATCCGCATAACTCGGGTCTTTACTGACCAGATTTCTAATATACGCCGTTTCTTCCGTAAAATAATCTCTCATGGATATCCCTCTTTCTCAAAAGCAAATACATATCTTACGCATAAAGCTGTGTTACAAAATCCATACCCGCACTGTTGGATAACACGGTAACCAGTTGTCCCGCGTCCGGATTCTGGGTAACATTTATCCTGCCGATCAACGGAATCGGCGTTTCCAACCCGCTTCCCCTTCCATTATCAAAATTCAGCACGCGCACCATTTTATGTACATATTCATTTATAATGTGATTTAATTCCAGAAACTTATTTAATTTAATAACAGAAACCACATCTGTTCTTTCGATCAATACGATTTTCTCCACAGCCTCAAAAACGTTTACCATTTTTTCATCTACGGAAACACCGGTGTCAATTATAATTACATCAAACAAATTTGAATGTTTTATACTTTCTATTAACTCGGTTACTTCCTCCGGTTTCATCTCATAGATGTCATTCGGACTGTCAAAATGATTTAAGTAAAAGAAGTTATCGTTTTTATTCTGAACCAACGCCTGTATCTTCATGGAAAAATTAATATCCGTTCCCAGATTGGCGACAATCTCCGACAATCCGTGATTCGTACCTTGTGTCAGATAAAACTCTTCCGAGGCGATATCTTCCAGACTCATATAAAAGACCTTTTTTCCCATCATGGATAATCTTGTCGCAACCGCCAGCGCGATCGTCGTTTTTCCTACTCCGCCGACAGGCGAAAAAAAGGCTATTGTCTTATTCTGTCCCGCGCCTAATATTCCCTCAACCTCTCCGCTTACTTCAGAATACAGTTCCAATACCTGCTGGTATATTTTGCTTATCCTTTGATACTTACGGATCTTTTTTGAATTTTTATATTCCTCTGCTATAAACGCATTCTCATCATATAATAAGACAGCGAGCGTATTTTTCTGTAACTTTGAATGCGCGTCATAAACCTCGGGACTAAACAATATGACATCAAACTTTTTCTTCATCAAAGCGACTTCAAACGCATTTTTATCCGTATAAACGGATATATTAACATCATCATATTTTTCCAAAACGTTTAACATTCTCTGTACATAATCAACATTGTTATCCGCAATTGCCAGTTTAATCATCTTTTTCCTCCTAATACGCCGTGTCAATCCACATCTTCTCTTCAGTAAGGATTTCCTATCTACATATAATACTCTTTTGAGACATATTTGTCAAATTTATATCACTCACTTTTTTATCTATTTTTAAAATATACGTCATTTAATATAAAAATATAATCTCGAAAGGAGGATTTCTATTAACTTGATAACTATTGAAGATAATTATACTTTAGAAAAAATAAAGCAGCTTTGCGGCGCTAAAGGCTGGTCCGTATATAAGCTGGCAAAAGAATCCAAAATCCCCTATTCAAGCCTTAACAACATTTTTATCCGCAACACTCAGCCCACAATACCTACTCTTGCCAAAATATGTCAGGGACTTGGATTATCCGTGAGTGAATTTTTTCAGGACGGTTTCCCGGAAGACTACTATTTTCGATACGATACTCTGACAGAAGACGAAAACGATCTGTTAAAAACGTATCAAAGCATTGACGCCAATGACAAAAAAATCCTGCTTGCGTTTGCCCACGGGCTCGCAAAAAAGTTATAATTTCCCATCAAAAAAGGCTGCCGCTTCGTAGTGTATTCCACCATCAAAGCGACAGCCTTCTGTCATCTAAAAAACATCTATCCTACTTTCTCCTCCAACAATTCCCTGATCTCCTCCATGGAAGCCGATACCGCGCCTTGGATCATAGGCGGTTTCCCGCCGCCTTTTGCCGCGAAGATCTCGGAAAACGCCTTGGCGATCTGCGCCACGTCCACGGTTTTACTGCCGATGAGGTAACGGTATCCGTCTTCGTCATTGCCGGAAAACGCGCAGCACAGCCCGTCCGT
>JAMPBI010000033.1 GCA_023666775.1 Alistipes sp.
GCTCATCAAGGACAAACGGCACACGGGGCTTTATCTCATGCCCGCAGCGCAGACAAGAGATAAAAACTGCATTACCCCGGGACAAATGATTAAGCTGATTGACAGCTTGCGGGAACAGTTCGACTATATTATTCTCGACTGCCCCGCGGGAATCGAGCAGGGCTTTCAGAACGCCATAGCGGGAGCGGACAGGGCGGTCATCGTCACGACGCCGGAAGTGTCTTCCGTGAGGGACGCGGACCGGATCATCGGTCTTCTGGACGCCAACGAAATCCACCGCCAGCACCTGATCATCAATAAGATCCGTATGGATATGGTGAAGAAGGGCGATATGATGTCCATTGAGGACGTGGTGGAAATTCTTGCCTGCGATCTGATCGGGATCGTTCCCGACGACGAACATATTGTTATTTCTACCAATCAGGGTGAACTGGTGGTGGGAAGCGGCGTCCCGGCGGGGTGCGCGTACATGAATATCAGCAGACGTATCTGCGGAGAGGACGTTCCCTTTATGGAGCTTTCCGGCAAAAATCACATATGGAACAAAATCTCCAAAATTTTTATGAAATAATGGGGGATAACATATGCGATTATTGGAAATGATGAGAAAGAAAAACTCGGGGAGCGTCGCGAAGGACCGTTTGAAGCTGCTGCTGGTTTCGGACCGGGCAAATTGTTCCCCGGAAACCATGGATATGATCAAGAACGATATTATCGGCGTCATATCCAAATACATGGATATCAATAAAGAGGAGATGGATATTTCCATCATGCAGACTTCCACAAAGGAGGGAAGCACGGTTCCCGCTTTATTCGCAAATATACCGATCAGGGAAATGAAAAATAAACTATAACCGGCTGGTGATAAAATGTTAAAGAAATATGATTTCACAAAATATAATTTTCTTCTGGTACTGGTAATTCTTGTTACCTCTTCTTTTGGCGCGTTAATGATCAACAGCGCCAGCGACATGAGCGACTGTATCAAGCAGTTCATCGGAATTGCCGGCGGCCTTGTGATCATGATCATTATTTCTTTATTTGATTATAACTTTGTTTTAAAATTTTACTGGCTGATCTATGTTGTTAATATCCTTCTTCTGGCAGGATTGAACGTTATCGGCAGCGATCTGAACACGAACGCGGTACGATGGTATAAGTTCGGTCAATTTAATTTCCAGCCTGCGGAATTTAGCAAGATTTTTATGATCCTGTTCCTGGCGAAGTTCCTTACCGTCTACCGGGAGAAGATCAGCACTTACCGCTTTCTGTTTGTTCTGGCGGTACTGCTGGGCGCTCCGCTGGTTCTGATCTTTAAGCAGCCGGATCTGTCCACGACGCTTCTGATCTTTATCGTGATGGTCACGATGATCTACTGCGCGGGACTGCGTTATAAAAATATCATCGTGATCCTGCTGTGCGCCATTCCCATTCTGGTCACGGGGCTTATCTATATCCAGTCGCCGGACCAGAAACTTTTGTATAACCATCAGGTAAACCGTATTTTATCGTTTATCAATCCGGAAGAGTACGACCAACTGCGTTACCAGCAGGATAATTCCGTGCGCGCCATCGGCTCGGGACAGCTTTACGGGAAAGGGTATAATACGGACGATTCCGGTTCCATCAAAAATCTGGGCTACATTGCCGAGGCGGAGAGCGATTTCATTTTTGCCGTTGTGGGAGAGGAATTTGGTTTTATCGGAAGCTGTTTTTTGATTTTCCTATTGGCATTTTTGGTTTTTGAGTGTATACTTATCTCAATATATGCGAAAGATTTTCAGGGGCGGTTGATATGCTGCGGCTACGGGGCGCTGATAGCTTTTTCAACTTTTATCAATATCGGTGTGGCAACGGAAATTCTTCCCAATACCGGTTTACCTCTGCCTTTCGTCAGTAAGGGACTCAGTTCCCTGATCGGTCTGTTCGGAGGAGCGGGCGTAGTTTTAAACGTCAGTCTTCAACGGCGTAACAAAATATAGCGGAATATAGCGGCAGGAGGTATTTATGAACATTGGATTGATCGCGCACGATGCCAAGAAAAAATTAATGCAGAATTTCTGCATTGCTTATCGAGGGACATTATGTAAAAATCAGTTATTCGCAACAGGGACAACCGGAAGGCTTATCGAAGAGGTGACCAACCTCGCCGTTCATAAATTTCTTGCCGGACATTTAGGCGGCGAACAGCAGCTCTGCGCCCAGATTGAAAATAATCAGATCGACCTGGTCATTTTCCTGCGGGATCCGCTGGCGCCGAAATCCCATGAGCCGGAGATCACCAATATTTATGAACTCTGCGATATGTATAATATACCGCTGGCAACGAACCTCGCGACGGCGGAACTGCTGATCAAGTCGTTGGACCGGGGCGACTTAGAGTGGCGTGAAATTTATAAATAAGTCAGAGAAATTACAACGTAATTTCCTGACAGTAAGGAAAAAGAACGCCTGCACCGCAAACAAAAAGCAGGCGTTCTTTTTCAAGTGATAGGAAATTTCCGGTTTTATATACTTTCATTTCCCATATCGGATATTCTGCCATACGCGCTGACAAGGTACAGACCGCACAGACCTACGACGGCATATACGATCCGGGAAAGCCATGTCATATTTCCGAAAAGGAACGATACCAGATCAAAACGGAAAAATCCTATTAAACCCCAGTTGATTGCTCCAATAATCACAATAGTGAGAGCAGTATAATCAAATCCCTTAGAACTCATTTTACTTCCTCCTATAATTATTTTGGTTCATTATTAGTTTCCCTTTTTTCGAAAAAACTATACCTTGCGGTAAAATTTTTTTACTTGTATATCCTGCGTTATAATGTTAAAATAAAATGATACAGTTTATGTAAAAAGAGGATTTTCGATGGCAAAAAAAAATAATAAAATTAAAAAATTAGATAGAGGACCTCGTATCATCGTGATACTTTTTGTTTTTATCCTGATCTATATCAGTTCTTTTGTCATCAAATATATGACAAAAGAAAAAGTCGATATCCACGAGGTATATACCGGTTCCATCAACGCCAGCAGCACCTACACGGGGATCGCCGTGCGCAGCGAGGAAGTGTTTTATTCGGAATACGCGGGTAATGTCAATTACTTTGTGCGGGAAACGGAGCGCGTGGCGGTAGGTTCCACGGTCTATACGGTGGACGAGACGGGGCGTGTGGCTTCAATGATCGAATCCCTTAATTCCGGGGATAATTCCATGTCTCAGACCAATCTGAACACGGTTAAGAACGCCCTTTCCTCTTATAAGATCAACAGCGTGGACAACCGTTTTTATGAGATTTACGATCTGAAGGACAAGCTGGATCAGGTGGTCAGCGATTCCGTCAATGAAAATGTCATCAATAATCTGGACGACATGATCAGGGAGACGGGCAGCGAGAATCTGTTCCGTTACGGTAAAGCAACGAAGTCGGGTATCGTCGTCTATAACGTGGACGGTTTTGAGAATGTTGCCGTGGAACAGCTGAACGAAGACAGTTTCAACAAAGAAAAATATAATAAAACCAATCTCCGTTCCGAGAGTATCGTCGTTGCGGACAGTCCCGTTTATAAACTGATCACGGACGAGAGCTGGCAGATTGCCATTCCCTTGACCAACGAACAGATACAGGAACAGGGACTTGCCGAAAAGAAGAATGTGCAGATCCGTTTTATCAAGGAAAATATTACCACATACGCCAATTTTTCCATTGTGCCGACGGGCGGCGGGACTTTCGGCGTGTTGTCCTTGAACAAATATATGGTGCAATACGCCGCGGACCGTTTCGTTGACGTGGAAATCATTACTTCCTCTGCCTCCGGTCTGAAGATTCCTAATTCTTCCATCGTGGAAAAGGAATTTTTCACCATACCGACAGAATACGCGACCAGCGGCGGAAATAAATCGACGATCGGCTTCCTCAGGGAACACGCGGACAGCGACGGAAAAATCCTCACGGAATACTGCGACGTGGACGTTTACGCCGAAATAGACGGTTTTTATTATGTGGATAAGTCGGACTTTACTTATGGCGATTCCATTTTACTGACAGACTCCAATACAAGATATACGGTCAGCACCGTAGGCATGTTAAAAGGCTGCTATACGGTAAATAAAGGGTACGCCGTGTTCAAGCGTATCGAGGTGATCGAGCAGAACCAGGAATATACCATTGTCCAGATCGGCGTCGCTTACGGTCTGTCGGCATACGATCACATCGTTCTCGACGGAACAAAGGTAAAGGAACATCAGATTATTTATTAGGTGATGACAATGATTGTTGAAAACATTCGCAACGTACAACAAAATATCCGCACCGCCTGCGAAAGATCCGGCAGGGATTACGGGGACGTAACGCTTTTATGCGTGAGTAAGACGAAGCCGGTTTCCATGATCAAAGAGGCTTACGACTATGGCATGAGGGAATTTGGCGAGAATAAAGTCCAGGAGCTTTGCGAAAAGGCCAAGGTCCTGCCGGACGATATCAAATGGCATATGATTGGACATTTGCAGCGAAATAAGGTAAAATATATTATCGGCAAAACGGAACTGATCCATTCCGTGGATTCGGAACGGCTTGCCGAAGAGATCAGCAAAGAATCGGTCAAAAAACAGGTTACGACCAATATTCTGGTCGAGGTGAACGCTGCCGGCGAGGAAACGAAGTTTGGCGTGCCGCCGGACGAGGCGATCGCATTTGTGGAAAAAATTTCCAAATTTCCGGGAATTTGTGTAAAAGGATTGATGACAATCGCGCCTTTTGTCAAAAATCCGGAAGAAAATCGTGAATTTTTTGAAAATTTAAGAAAATTAAGTATTGACATTACAAATAAACATATTGATAATGTTAGTATGAGTATTTTGTCCATGGGAATGACGGGCGACTATACGACAGCCATCGAGGAGGGCGCTACACATGTCCGTGTTGGAACAGGAATATTTGGTGTAAGAGACTATAAAGAATAGGAGAATCAGTATGGCGAATTTACTATATAAGTTCTTGGGATTGTTCAGTCTGACCGACGATTACGACGATGAAGACGAAGATTTCGATGAAGACGATTATGATGAGGAGGAGGAAGAAGAAACTCCCCGCTTCAAATCCAAGAAAAAAGAAAAGAGCAAGAAAGAAGAGTATGTACCGGAACCACCGGCAAGAGTTGAAAAGAAAAACAACAACGTGCTTCCGTACAACCGGAAAGCCAATAAGAGCAACGGTATGTCGGTGTGTGTGATCAAGCCGAACAGTTTGGAGGACGGCAGGGAGATTTCGGACACGCTGGTAAGCGGCCGCGCCGTGCTTTTAAATCTGGAGGACGTTGACGGCGATATGGCGCAGAGGATCATTGATTTTACTTCCGGCGCGTGTTATTCCATGGGCGGTAATTTACAGAAGGTTTCCACGTTTATTTTTGTCGTGACGCCGGCTTCCGTTGATATTGAAGGTGATTTTCAGGATCTGATATCCACCGCGAAGGCTTCGTCATCATCTTCCGGTCTTGGCAGTATGCAGCAAATGCAGCAAATGCAGCCGATGCAGAACCGGTATCGTTTTTAGGATAGCGTATTATGAACGAACAGGAACAGTTACTTTGTAAAAGGCTTCTGGAGCTGGCAAATAACACATATCAGCGTGATATTCCCATGTTCTCGGATTTTCTTAATTTGAACGTACAGGAGATCTTGAATCAGATACTTACCAAAATGCCACCTATTTGTATCAAAACAATGGGTGGCTATTCTTTAGCGGAACGGAAAGTGGCGGGATTTTATCCGAAGGAAACCCGGCAGGAAGAAGATCATTCCGAAGGTCCCGTCGTCTGCTTAAAGGTGGAACCGTTAAACAAAAAGTTCGCGGAGGAACTTACCCACCGGGATTATCTGGGAGCGCTGGTTTCTCTCGGGATCGACCGGAGCGTTTTAGGCGATATCGTTGTTTCTGAAAACAGCGCTTATCTTTTCTGCCTGAAAAAAATCCGTTCGTTTATCCTGCAGGAACTGGTGCGTATTAAGCATACGGCGGTTATGGTATCGGAAGCGGAATTTGACGAAAACGTTTCCCTTCACCGGGAGGAGATAACGGGTTTTACCGCCTCCCTGCGGCTTGACGCGGTGCTTGCGCTGGTTACGGGGCTGTCGCGCAGCCGGGGTGTTTCTTATATTGAAGAAGCCAAAGTGTTTGTCAACGGGAAATGTATCACGTCCAACGGCTATACGCTTAAAGAGAACGACGTGATTTCCGTGCGCGGCGTAGGGAAATTCCAATATAAGGGAACTTCCGGCACGTCCAAGAAGGGCAGGCTGTTTGTAACCGTTTGGAAATATTTATAATCGGATAGGAGAAAGAAAATGGCGGAGAAATTAAATATTTTATATCAGAACGAGCCTTGTTACGATATTGTGATTGAGAGAAATTTTGATAAGCTGGCAGAGGCGTTTGGAAATTTACATATTTCGGGAAAGAAGATCTGCATTGTGACCGACAGCAACGTGGGACCGCTGTATGCCGAAGAAGTGAAACGTGTTCTGGAAACAACGGGAAACCGCGTCTTTGTATACACGTTTCCGGCGGGAGAGGCGAACAAAACCCTTTCCACCGTGGAAGACGTGTATGAGTTTCTCATTCAAAATAAATTTGACCGCACCGATCTGCTTGCCGCCCTCGGCGGAGGCGTTGTGGGAGATCTGACGGGATTTACCGCGGCGACGTATCTGCGCGGGATTTCCTTTATCCAGATACCGACCTCTTTGCTGGCGCAGGTCGATTCCAGTATCGGCGGTAAAACCGGCGTGGATTTCCGCGCCTACAAGAATATGGTGGGAGCGTTCTATATGCCCAAACTGGTCTACATGAACATTTCCGCCCTGAAATCTTTATCGGAGCGGTTGTTTAATTCGGGTTTCGGCGAGATCATCAAACACGGTCTGATCCGGGATAAGGAATACTACGCGTGGCTTCGCGACAATATCGCGCGGATCGGCGCCCGTGACGACGACGCGCTGGAACAGATGATCTACCGAAGCTGTAAGATCAAGAAAGAAGTGGTGGAAAAGGATCCTACGGAAAAGGGTGAGAGAGCGTTATTGAATTTCGGCCATACGCTGGGACACGCGATTGAAAAACTGACGGATTTTTCACTGTACCACGGCGAATGTGTCGTTCTCGGTATGGCAGCCGCCCTGACGATTTCCAAAAATCGGGGGCTGATCACGGACGAGGAACTTATGGACGCCGTCCGTCTTTTTAAAGATTACAAGTTCCCTCTTACCGTAACGGGGATTTCGGCAAAGGATATTGTTTCGATCTCGAAAAACGATAAGAAGATGGTTTCCGGTAAAGTGAAATTTATCCTGCTGGACGGCGTGGGAAAGGCGTTCATTGATATGACGGTTTCGGACGAAGAAATGATCGACGCGTTGTCCTCGGTTCTTGGGTAAAGAATAAAAGATTGGTGGGTAGAGTATGAACAGAAAAAAAAATCGACTGGCTCTCGCAGGCGGCTTTTTGTGTATCGTCCTGCTTACCGCGCTGGATCAGCTTACAAAGGCGGCGGCGGTAAAACGGCTGTCCCTTAAACCATATGTGCTGATTGACGGGGTATTTGAATTTCATTATACGCAGAATTACGGTTCGGCATGGGGAATGCTCAGCGGCAGGAAAGTCTTCCTGATTGTCGTTACGCTGGCGGTCATGGCGCTGGGCTGTTACGCGTTTGTGCGGACGCCGAAGAATAAAAAATATTTTTGGCTGACGGGCTGCGAGGTTGTGCTGCTGGCGGGAGCGCTGGGAAATTTTATAGACCGCGTCACGCTGGGATATGTGCGGGATTTTCTTTACTTTTCGCTGATCGATTTTCCGATCTTTAACGTAGCGGACTGTTATGTGGTGATTTCCGCCGTTATCGCGTGTATTCTGGTTATTTTTGTATATGAGGACGAAGATTTTTCGTTTCTGTCCTTAAAAAAGAAGGGAAGTTCATGAAGACGATTTTTTTTGAAGTACAGCCTGCCGATGAGGGAAAGCGCGTAGACCACTTTCTTTCCGTCATGCTGCAGGATATGTCCCGTACCTATGTGCAGAAGATCATTAAGCAGGACGGGGTCAGCGTAAACGATAAGGCTGTTCCCGCAAGCTGCCGGTTATGCGCCGGCGACCGCGTGGCGGTTACGGTTCCCGACGCTTCCGTTCTTGAGATTGAGGCGGAGGATATTCCTCTTGATATCGTTTATGAGGACGACGACGTTATTCTGGTCAATAAACCCAAGGGAATGGTCGTCCACCCCGCGGTAGGACATTACGGCGGGACGCTCGTCAACGCGCTGATGTACCACTGTAAAGGAAATTTATCGAGCATTAACGGGATCATGCGTCCGGGGATCGTCCACCGTATCGATAAAGATACGACCGGTATTCTGATCGTCTGTAAAAATAACAGGGCGCATAACTGTATCGCCGAACAGCTCAGCGAACACAGTATCACCCGGAGGTATTACGCGATCTGCCACAACGCGTTTTCCGAGGAAGAGGGGACGGTAGACGCCCCGATCGGCAGAAGTCCCGTTGACCGTAAAAAAATGGCGGTCAACTATATACACGGGAAAGCGGCGGTGACGCATTACCGTGTGCTGGAAAATTTTCAAAAGCACGCGCTGATCGAGTGCCGTTTAGAAACGGGAAGAACGCACCAGATCCGCGTCCATATGGCTTCCATCGGACACCCGGTCCTCGGAGATGAGATTTACTGCAGCGCCAAAAACGAGTATCATCTGACGGGTCAGACCCTTCATGCCGGCGTGCTTGGTTTTAAGCACCCGACTACGGGCGAATATATGGAATTTTCGGCTCCTCTGCCGGAATATTTCCAGTCTCTTCTGAATAAATTTCGTAATGTGAGGGAAATTTGTTAATTTTGTTATTTTTTACCCCTTTTTCTATTGTTTTTTGTCGGAAATTGGGGTATAGTTATTAGTGGATATTTTTTGACAGGATACGGGTGTTTTGGACATGAAAAGACAGGAAGCGGTGGAAGTTTTACTGAAAAGTTACGCGGCGTATTTTAACATCAGTCGTTTTGAGGACGACGGTTTCTTTCTGGCTGCAAGGTGCGATTTTTTTGAACATTCCCAGAAATATGTTTTATCGCGCAAAGCGGAGCTTTGGTCAACGGACAGCGAAGAGTTCTTATATCTGTTTAATGTCCCGAAACTGGATCTGGAGACGCTTAACGCCTGTCAGAAAAGAGCATACGAGGACGGGATGAGCCGTTTAAATATCGGTCCCGGACATATGTATTCTTTTATTACGGCTGTTTTTCTCTGTGATTCGTGCGACGACGACGCCAGAAAAGCATTGAAGAAGACCCGTATATACAAAAGTTTTCATTTTTCCCTGCACGGCTGGATGGATTATCATACCGTGGTCGTTTCTTTTGACGATAACAGGATCGACAGTAATTATTCCGGACGTAGTACGGCGAAAATTATGAAAAAGATACTATTTCACAAAAAGGAAAAGGAGAAGTAGAACATGAATTCATTAGCACTTTTACTTATCTGCATTGCCGTTTTGGTTGTAGGATATATTTTCTACGGCGGCTGGCTTTGCAAACAGTGGGGCGTCGGCGAGACAGACAAACCAACCCCTGCTCATGAACTGGAAGATGGCGTTGACTATGTTCCGGCAAAAGCTCCGGTATTGATGGGACATCATTTTTCATCAATCGCGGGCGCAGGTCCGATCACCGGACCGATTGGTGCGGCAATCTTTGGCTGGGTACCGGTAGTTCTGTGGATTTTGGTCGGCGGTATTTTCTTCGGCGGCGTCCATGACTTTGGCGCGTTATTCGCGTCGATCCGTCATAAGGGCCAGTCGATCGGCGAAATCATTTCTGCGAATATGAGCAGAAGAGCAAAGAAGTTGTTCATTATTTTCGCTTATTTAACGCTGATCCTCGTTGTTGCGGCATTTGCGTCGATCGTTGCGGGTACTTTCGGTACCACGACCGCGGCAGGCGCGGCAGTAAATGAAGCTACCAGAGCGACAAACGCTTCCGTTGCGATGGTTTCCTTACTGTTCATCGTGATCGCGATCGCGTTCGGTTTCTTAGTTTACCGTCGTAATGCCCCGATGGGCGTTTCTACGGCGCTTGGCGTTGTGGCGATCGTTATCTGTATGGTGATCGGTATGAATTTCCACCCGATCTATCTTAGCTATAACGTATGGATGATTATTGTAGGTATTTATATTGCCGTTGCGTCCGTAACACCGGTCTGGATTTTGTTACAGCCTCGTGACTATTTAAGTTCGTTCCTTCTTTACGCAATGCTTGCCGTTGCGTTGGTGGGCGTAGTGATCTCACACGCAAACCTTGGAGGGGCAGACGGTCTTCAGGCATTTGCGGGTTTTGCCGTAGATAACGGAAACGGTACGCAGTATCTGTTCCCTGTATTATTTACAACGGTTGCGTGCGGCGCGATATCCGGTTTCCATTCTCTGGTATCGTCCGGTACAACTTCTAAGCAGCTTGACAAGGAAAAGGACGCGAAGCCGATCGCTTACGGCGGAATGCTTCTTGAGTGCGTGCTTGCGGTTATTACCGTTTGCGCGATCAATTACGCTTACAAGTACAACGCTGCCAATCCGGATACCGCACTGGTAGGCGCGACCGGTATTTTTGCCGGCGGTATTGCAAATATGTTTGCGGTATTTGGTCCGGGCGTGGTGAATATTCTTCGTACCCTGCTTACGCTGACATATTCCGCATTCTGTTTAACCTCGCTTGATACGGCAACACGTCTTGCGCGTTTTATGTTCCAGGAATTCTTCCTTGAACCGGGTCAGACGCCGGCTGATATTAAGGAGGGGTACAAGAAAGTTCTTGTTAATCCGTATGTAGCAACGATCATTACGGTCGTTCTCGGCGTAGCGCTTGGTATGACGGGTTACTCTAAGATCTGGGGTCTGTTCGGCGCGGCAAACCAGCTTCTTGCAGGTATCGGTTTACTTGCCGTTGCGGCATGGCTTGCCAATATTGGTAAGAATAATAAAATGTTCTTACCTCCTATGGCGTTCATGGTTGTCGTTACGATCTGTTCTCTCGGCGTTACCATTAAGAACCAGATCGGTATCATTGCGGCAGGCGGTGCGGACTGGGGTCCATATGCTCAGACAATCATCGGCGCGCTGCTGATCATTCTGGCGGTCGTTCTTGTGATCGAGGGTGTTCAGACGATCTTTAAGAAGAAGGAAAAGACGGCTTAATTGAACATAATATAATAGACTTCATATTTTACATGTGTAACATGGAATTTCGGGACATATTCCGCTTGGGGATATGTCCCTTTTTTGAAAGGATTTATTAAAATTATATAAACTCAAAAATTACCATATAGATAATTATCCGATAACGTGTTATAATAAAAAAAGGTAATAAATAATAAGGAAACGGGGTGTTATTATGAGTGAGAACTTAGTCATTACGATCGGTCGTGAATACGGCAGCGGCGGCCATGAGATTGGACAGAAGATTGCCGCCGAACTCGGAATCAAGTGCTATGACAGAGAATTGCTGGAACTCGCCGCGAAGGATAGCGGACTTTGCCCTGAAATAATGGAAAATCATGATGAAAAGCCTACGAACAGCTTTTTATACAGTCTTGTTATGGATACATATTCCATGGGATTTTCTTCCGCGTCCACTTATATGGATATGCCGATCAACCATA
>JAMPBI010000034.1 GCA_023666775.1 Alistipes sp.
GCATTTCGATGAGCCTCAAGGCAAACATCGTGTTCAGCAGAGGCTTCCACGATGTCAGAGTCTCATCTCCATTGTGCAAAAGTCGTTTGCTCCGATTTCTTTTGTGCAATCCGCCAAGTGAAGTTTATAAGCAGGGCTTTTGACACCCGAAGTCTAATAGGAAATTACTTTGCAATTTCTCACTTTTTCTTATCTTTTTCCGACTGCGCCGCGATCAGGGCGTCGTCGTCAAAATAATTGATCTTCATGGCGTCCTTCACTTCTTTTAAGGTTTCGCGGCCCACAGCCTGCGCTTTTTCGCAGCCTTTCTTTAAGATGTCGTAAACCGCGGGAATGTCTTTTTCGTATTCGTTTCTTCTCGCGCGGATCGGAGACAGCTCTTCCTGCATTACTTTGTCTAAGAACTTCTTGATCTTTACGTCTCCGAGGCCGCCGCGGCGGTAATGTTCTTTTAGTTCGTCAAGACCGGCGTAGTCGGGAAGGTATTCCGCAAAATGTTCCGGCTTGCAGAAAGCGTCCAGATAGGTAAATACCGTATTTCCTTCCACCTGTCCCGGATCCTGCACGCGGATATGGTTCGGGTCCGTGTACATGCTCATGATTTTTTTGGAAACTTCTTCCTCGGTGTCGGAAAGGTAAATACAGTTGCCTAAGGATTTGCTCATTTTCGCCTTGCCGTCCGTACCCGGAAGACGAAGGCACGCCTTGTTATCGGGAAGAAGGATCTCCGGCTCGATCAGAACCTCGCCGTAAGTAGCGTTAAATTTGCGCACGATCTCTTTCGTCTGCTCTAACATCGGAAGCTGATCCTCACCAACGGGAACGACCGTACCCTTAAAAAGGGTGATATCGGCTGCCTGGCTGATGGGATAGGTAAAAAATCCCACGGGAATACTTGTCTGGAAATCCCGCATCTGGATCTCGGACTTGACGGTAGGATTGCGCTGAAGCCTCGATACGGTAACAAGGTTCATATAATAAAAGGACAGCTCGCAAAGTTCCGGGATCTGGGACTGAATGAACAAGGTGGAAATGTCCGGGTTGAGTCCGCAGGACAGATAATCAAGCGCCACCTCGATAATATTTTCACGGATCTTGTCGGGATTGTCCGCGTTGTCGGTCAGCGCCTGCGCGTCCGCTATCATAATAAAAATGTCGTCAAAACTGCCGGAATTTTGTAATTCCACACGTCTCTTCAGAGAACCCGCGTAATGACCGATATGCAGCTTTCCGGTCGGACGGTCGCCGGTAAGAATAACTTTTCTCATGTTGATACCTCTGTTTTTAAATAATCTAGTGATAATTGTAAATGTTTTTTCCTCCGTAGTCAATTAAAATGAAAATTTTAATTTTGGTATAAAGTATGTGATTTGGAGAATAATATTCTTGAAAAAATTTTTTTCAAAGGAGTGTATGATGATGAAGAAAAAATCAAGTTTAATATTTCTTGTGACCGTAATGTGCCTTACCGTTCTGATGGGCTGCGGCGCGAAAGACAACAGCGGGGATAATGGGAATAATGGCTCAAATTCCAACAACTCGGTCAATCAGGGCATGCAGGAGCCAAGCAATAACGCGAACAACAATAATAATAGCGGAAGCGGTACAAACGGCGGTACAACCGAAGCGACGTCCGACGATGCCAACGTATCCGGCAACGACGGTTCCGGCACGACAAACGGCACGAACGGAACAACCGGAACGAACGGTACCGGAAACAGCATGAGCGGCACCGGCAACGAGGGCAGCGTGACGACCACAAACGGTTCTTCCGAGGGCGCTCTTGAAGAGCTTGCGACCGATGTGGGCAACGGTCTGGAAAATCTCGGAAACGACATGAACGGCGCGAGAAACAGCAATGTAAACGACGTGACCAGCGGAAGGAGATAAACTTATTCTTTGTAAAAAATAAGTTAAGCATTTCTAAGATTTTCAAAAAAACTAAATACGAAAATGGTTGAAATGGCTGGAAAAAATCAATTTTCAGCCATTTTTTAATAAATTGTAATTTTTTGTAAATTTGTATTGTCAAAACAGGAAAGAGAAACTATAATGGAAACATATTTTTGTTTTATGGAGGCATTATGAGAGACGGATTTTTAAGAACAGCCTGCGCAACGCCTAAAATTAAAGTTGCCGACTGCGCATACAATGTAAATGAAATCAATAAAATGACGGACGAGGCTTACGCGAACCATGCAAAGATACTTGTTTTCCCCGAACTCTGCATTACGGCGTATACCTGCGGCGATCTGTTCCTGCAAAACAGCCTGCTTCATGCGGCGTTAGAGGGACTGTCCGCTCTCGTAAAAAATTCCGAGGGTAAGAAAATGCTGATCTTCGCGGGTCTTCCCTATGTATATTTTGGAAAACTTTATAACGTGGCGGCGGCGGTTTTTGACGGAAAGATTTTGGCGCTGATACCGAAAACCAATATCCCCAACCACAGCGAGTTTTATGAGGCGAGGCATTTTACCCCGGGAATGAAAAAAGCCGTAAAAATAAATATTCTGGGGCAGGAGGCGCTTTTTGGAACGGATATCATCATCGGCGCATCGGACGTGCCGGGACTTCTCGTGGCGGCGGAGATCTGCGAGGACGTCTGGGTGCCGGATCCTCCGAGTATTTCCCACGCGCTTTCCGGGGCTGCGGTCATCGTCAACTGTTCCGCGAGCGATGAAACCGTCTGCAAGGACGTTTACCGTAAGGAACTGGTCAAGGGGCAATCCGCGAAACTGGTCTGCGCCTATCTTTTTGCCAGCGCGGGCGACGGAGAGTCTACGCAGGACCTCGTTTTTTCCGGTCATAATATGATCTGTGAGAACGGCACGGTGATTCGCGAGGCGAAACGTTTTACGACGGGGCTTATTTACGGGGATATCGATCTGGAAAAACTTGCCGGCGAGAGAAAGAGAATGACCACGTTCCGGACGGAAAGGAATGCGGATTACCAATATATTTTCGTGGAATTTGGAACGGAGGATTTAAAAACGGACCGTTATTACGAGAAAACGCCGTTTGTTCCCGGCAATCCTACGGAGCGGGATCTGAGGTGTGAGGCGGTTTTGTCCATTCAGGCGAACGGCCTGAAAAAACGTCTGGAACATACCGGAGCGAAAAACGCGGTCATCGGTATTTCCGGGGGACTGGACTCCACGTTATCGCTTCTGGTGACGGCGAGAACGTTTGATATGCTGTCCGTTCCGCGGGAGAATATCGCCGCCGTGACCATGCCGTGTTTCGGAACGACGGATCGGACGTATCAGAATGCCGTTTCGCTGACGAAAAAAATCGGCGCGTCCCTGCGTGAGATACCGATCGGGGAGGCTGTGAACATTCATTTCCGCGATATCGGACAGGCGGCGGATAAGCATGACGTGACTTTCGAGAACAGTCAGGCAAGGGAACGCACGCAGATACTGATGGATATCGCCAATCAGGTAAACGGTCTTGTGATCGGAACGGGCGATATGTCGGAACTGGCGCTTGGGTGGGCGACCTACAACGGCGACCATATGTCCATGTACGGCGTGAACGCCGGCGTTCCCAAGACGCTGGTGCGCCATCTGGTGAAATATTTTGCGGATACCTGCGGGGATATGGAACTGTCAAAAGTTCTTCTTGATATTCTGGATACGCCGGTCAGTCCCGAACTGCTTCCTCCCGAGGACGGCAGCATTTCACAAAAAACGGAAGATCTGGTGGGACCTTATGAACTGCACGATTTCTTTTTATATCATATCCTGCGGTTCGGCTATACGCCGGGAAAGGTATACCGTATCGCGAAACTGGCGTTTGCGGGAGTGTATGAGGAGGAAGTTATTTTAAAATGGCTCAAAAAATTTTACCAGAGGTTCTTTAGCCAGCAGTTTAAGCGTTCCTGCCTGCCGGACGGACCGAAAGTCGGTTCGGTCGCGCTGTCTCCGAGAGGAGATCTGCGTATGCCGAGCGACGCGGCGGTATCGCGCTGGATAAAGGAGGCACAGGAGCTATGAATATAGGCGGCAAAATAAGGGATCTGCGCATTGGAAAGGGATTGACCCAGGGGGAACTCGCGGACCGCGCGGAGCTGTCCAAAGGATTTATTTCCCAGCTTGAGAATAACCTGACGTCGCCGTCCATCGCCACGCTTATTGATATCCTCACCTGTCTGGGAACGGATCTGAAAGAGTTTTTCAGCGATTCGGAAGATAATCAGGTGGTTTTTAAGAAGACGGATTATTTTGAAAAGGAAGACGTGGAACTGCGCAATAAGATCCAGTGGATCATTCCCAACGCGCAGAAAAACATGATGGAACCGATCATGCTGACCCTCTTGGAGGGCGGCTCTACCTATCCCGATAATCCCCATGAGGGCGAGGAGTTTGGTTTCGTGCTGTCGGGAACGGTGGAAGTACATATCGGAAGTAAAGTATACCGGGCAAAGAAGGGCGAGTCCTTCTATTATGAGGCAAAGTACGCGCATTACATTACATCAAGGCAGGGAGCGAAGATTTTGTGGGTAAGCTCTCCGCCGTCATTTTAATCATACGGTTTTTGGAGGAAAGGAATGGGAAACAAGATTATCGAACTGAAAGGTCTGACAAAGAATTTCGGTGAACAGCAGGTGCTGAAAGGCATTGACTTAAATATTTATGAAAATGAGTTTCTGACGCTGCTTGGACCAAGCGGCTGCGGTAAGACGACAACGCTCAGGATCATTGCGGGTTTTGATGAACCCAGCCAGGGCGAAGTGTTGTTTAACGGAATTGAGATTTCCAAACTTCCGCCGTATAAGCGGGAGGTCAACACCGTATTCCAGAAATACGCGCTGTTTCCGTTTTTGAATGTCCACGATAATGTGGCGTTCGGATTAAATATTAAGAAGGTGGATAAGAGCATTATTGACCAGAAGGTAGGTAAAATGCTGGAACTCGTTGGTCTGGAGGGTTTTGAGGACCGGGACGTGACGCTTCTTTCCGGAGGTCAGCAGCAGCGCGTCGCCATCGCGAGGGCGCTGATCAACGAGCCGAAAGTCCTGCTCTTAGACGAACCGCTGGGAGCCCTTGACGCGAAACTGCGGAAGGAAATGCAGGGGGAACTGAAGAAGATCCAGAAGGAAGTGGGGATCACGTTTATTTTCGTGACCCACGACCAGGAGGAGGCGCTTTCCATGTCGGATACGGTCGTCGTCATGAACGAGGGCATTATCCAGCAGATCGGAACGCCGGTTGACATTTATAACGAGCCGGAAAACCGCTTTGTGGCAAGTTTCATCGGCGAGTCCAATATCATTGAGGCGATTATGATACAGGATTGTCTCGTACATTTTGACGATTATGATTTTGAATGTGTGGATAAAGGGTTTAAGGATAACGAGGAAGTGGAAGTGGTGCTGCGCCCGGAGGACATTGATATCGTTATGCCGGAGCAGGCAAAGCTCGTGGGCCGCGTGACTTCGATCACGTTTAAAGGGGTCCACCATGAGATCACGGTGAAGACGAAGTACCGCGATTACCTGATCCATACCACGGATTATTTTGATGTGGGACTGGAAGTGGGACTTACGTTCGGAAGCGAAGACATTCACGTCATGTATAAGACGGAATATTAGGAGGGCGCCATGAGATACTTTAAAAATCTGGTGAAACCGTATATCATATGGTCGTTCCTGATGATCGTCGTGCCGTTATTTCTTATTGTGCTGTATTCGGTCACGACGGGAGGAAACACGCTGGTAAATATACAGTTTACCGTTGACAATTTTAAGAAGATCGCGGAGCCCATCTATCTTTCCGTATTTATCCGTTCGTTAAAGATCGGACTGCTGACGGTGGCAATCTGTTTTATCATGGGATATCCGCTGGCTTACATGATCTCGCGGTTTAGCGAGAAAGCGCAGAATATACTGATCCTTGTGGTGACGATCCCTATGTGGATCAATATGCTGCTGCGTACTTACGCGTGGATCAGCCTGCTTTCCGACAATGGGATCGTTAATTCGTTTCTGGCGTCGCTGGGGTTTGACCCGATCAATATGATGTATACGGATTTTTCCGTAACGCTGGGTCTGGTATGCGATCTGCTGCCTTTTATGGTAATACCGATCCACACGAGCCTGAGCAAGATCGACAGTTCGCTGATCGAGGCGGCGTATGATCTGGGCGCGGATAAAATACAGACGTTTTTCAAGGTGATATTTAAGCTGTCCATTCCCGGCGTGATCAACGGTGTGATACAGACGTTTCTTTTGTCCATATCCTCCTTTGTCATTCCTAAGTTTCTCGGAGGCGGACAGTATATGCTGATCGGAAATCTGATCGAAAACCAGTTTATTTCCGTGGGCGATTGGAATTTCGGCAGCGCGATCTCTCTTTTCCTCGCCGTTGTGATCATTTTGCTGATCCGGCTGATGAAAAAGATCGATCCCGATGATTAAGGAGGCGGACCATGAAGAAACCAAGAATATTTTCTTATATTTATATTGGCGTTTGTTTTGCCTTTTTTTACCTGCCGATCCTTGTGACGATCATTTTTTCCTTTAACAGCTCGAAATCCCTGACGAAATTTTCGGGATTTTCCATGAAATGGTACGGCGAGCTTCTTGCCGACGGCGAGATCATGAAGGCGGTGTCCGTATCGTTCAGTATCGCCATTATCGCGACCATCGCGGCGGGGATACTGGGGACGATCACGGCGATTGGTCTGTCGAAGAACAAAAGGGTGGTCAAGGAATGGATCTTAAATATTAATAATATTCCGATCTTAAACCCGGATATCGTCACGGCGATCGGGCTGATGATCCTGTTTTCCTCGCTGAAGATCAGTAAGGGGTATGTGACGATGCTGATCGCGCATATTATTTTCTGTACGCCTTATGTGATAACGAGCGTGTACCCTAAGGTGCGAAACCTTGACCCCAATCTTGCCAACGCGGCGATGGATCTGGGAGCGACGCCGTTCCAGGCGCTGACCAAGGTGATCATACCGATGATAAAGGAAGGGATTTACGCGGGAGTGCTGCTTTCCTTCACGATGTCCTTTGATGATTTTGTAATTTCTTATTTTGTTACCGGAAATGGAGTTCAAAATATTTCAATTATAGTGTATAATATGACTAAGCGTATTAATCCGACGATCAGTGCGCTGTCAACGATCGTGATCGCGGTAATCATCATCACATTGCTTGTCGTCAATGTGGTACCGTCCGTGATAAAGAGAAAGAAGGAGAACGTAAAGAATGAAAAAATTAATTAGCCTGTTTATGGCAGCGGCGCTCTGTGCCGGAACGCTCTGCGGCTGCGGCGCCGAAAGCGGCGATAAAAACGTGCTGAAAGTTTATAACGCGGGGGAGTACATCGACAAGTCCCTCCTGACCAAGTTTGAGAAGGAAAATAACTGTACGGTGGTTTATGAGACGTTTGATTCCAACGAATCCATGTACACCAAGATCATGAGCGGCGAGCAGTACGATATCCTGATCCCTTCGGATTACATGATTGAGCGTCTGATCAAAGAAGGCTATTTGCAGCCGGTGGACTGGGATAAGATTTCCAATAAGGGAAATATCCTTCCGGAAGTGATGAATAAGTCGTATGACCCGGATAATGTGTACAGCGTTCCTTATTTCTGGGGAAGCGTGGGTATTCTTTACGATACGACGGTGGTTGATGAGGCGGACGTGGAAGAAGGCTGGGATCTGCTCGTCAATCCGAAGTACGCCGGCGATATTTACATGTATGATTCGGAGCGGGATTCGTTCATGGTGGCGTTAAAGGCGCTCGGTTATTCCATGAACACCACCGACACGAAGGAGATCGACGCGGCGTATGAGTGGCTGGTAGAGCAGCGTGACACGATGAAGCCTGTTTACGCGGGAGACGATGTGATCGACAATATGGTTTCCGCCAATAAGGCGATGGCGGTCGTTTATTCCGGCGACGCGGCGTACATCATGTTGGAAAATCCGGATCTGGAATATACGAGACCGAAGCAGGGGACCAATCTGTGGTATGACGCCATGGTGATCACGAAAGATTGTCAGAATACGGAACTTGCCTACAAGTATATTGATTTCTTTTTGGAGGAAGAGAACGCTCTTGCGAACTCCGAGGAGGTAGGCTACGCCTCGCCTGTCAAGAGCGCTTATGAGGAAATGCAGGCGACTGCTTATGAGGGTATCAGCGCCTATGTGACCGATACGACGCGCAGCCAGGACGAGGTATTTGGGTATCAGGAAACCGATATTAAAAAATATTTTGCCGACCTTTGGACGAAGGTGAAGGCATACTAACTATTGTAGAAACGGGGAATTTTATTGATGAATCGGCAGATAGCAATTGCGGCAGGAAATCCAATGATACTGGGAGCGAACAAAACCGATGAGGGATATAATTTTGCAGTGGTATCCCGTGAGGATAGAATTGAACTGAATTTGTATGAAAAGGGCAGTGAATGTCCGAGTCATGTGATCGAGCTGGACGAGCGGTATAAATACGGCGATATTTTCGCGGTAAGGATATCGGGGCTGGATTTCGGTCATCTGGAATATAACTACAGGAAAAACGGTAAATATCTTCTTGACCCGTATGCAATGCATGTATGCGACGTATACGAGTTCGGACAGTCCGTCCGCGAAGGCGGGTACCGTTCCAAAGTAATGCTTGAAAACTATGACTGGGAGGGGGACCGCACGTTAAATATCCCTTATGACGAGACGGTGATCTATAAGCTCCACGTCCGGGGATTTACGAAGCATACCAGCTCAAAGGTGAAGCACAAGGGAACATACGCGGGCGTTGCGGAAAAAATCCCGTATCTTAAAGAACTTGGCATTACGGCGGTGGAGCTGATGCCGGTATTTGAGAGCGAAGAAGTACAGAAATGGACGGAAAGCGATAAGAACAGTATGTACAGCCGGCAGTTTAACGGCAGGGTAAATTACTGGGGATTTGCCAAGGGCATGTATTTTGCGCCGAAGGCGTCCTACGCCGCGAAAAGCCGTGATAATGAGGATTACACCGTTGAATTTAAGGATATGGTAAAAGCCCTCCATAAGGCGGGTATCGAAGTGATTTTAGAGATGTTTTTCCCTTATGACGCGGGTATCAATATGATCTGCGACTGCGTGCGCCACTGGATCGTGGAGTACCATATTGACGGTATCCATTTGAACTGCTCCGACGCCGTGTCCGAGGCGGTTGCCAACGATCCGCTTTTGTCCAGGGTAAAGATGTTTACTACATACTGGAATATCGGAAACGTGAAGCGTTCTTACAAAAATCTGGCGAACTATAACCAGGGTTTCATGAACTGCGCGAGAAAGCTGTTAAAGGGCGACGAAAACCAGTTAAATGAGTTTGTGTCCAGAGTAAAGAGCAACGCGGCAAATACGGCGGTGATCAATTACATCACGAATAACAACGGTTTTACGCTGATGGATTTAGTCAGTTTCGACCGTAAGCATAATGAAAACAACGGCGAAAACAACCGCGACGGCGAGGATTTTAACAATAGCTGGAACTGCGGCGTGGAAGGAAAATGCCGTAAGAAGAAGATAATGGATCTGCGCAGACGCCAGATAAAAAACGCCATGATGATGCTGCTTTTGAGCCAGGGAACGCCTTTGATCATGGCGGGAGACGAGTTTGGCAATTCCCAGTCGGGGAATAACAATCCTTACTGTCAGGATAATGAGGTTTCGTGGCTGAACTGGAGGAATCTGGACAGTAACAGGGAGCTGTTTGAATTTTTTAAAGCGCTTGTCGCCTTCCGTAAGTCCCATAAGATCCTTCATATGGAGGAACCTCTCAGGGACATGGATTATTACGCCTGCGGTTATCCCGACGTGTCGTATCATGGCGATAACGCGTGGTTTGCCGGTTTTGAAAATTATAACCGTCATCTGGGCATTATGTACTGCGGAAAATATGCCAAAAACACGGACGGAAACGAAGATGATTTTATTTATGTGGCATATAATCTTCACTGGGAGAAGCATACGCTCGCGCTGCCGTTTCTTCCGGACGGGAAGCGGTGGCATGTGGAATTTGATTCTTCCGGCGGCGCGCATGACGAGGACGTCATCAACGCAGAACGCCATGTGACGGCGAACGAGCGCTCTATCGTGGTGCTGACGGGAAGATAGCGGTTATATTATAATTTGGTAGAAATGAGATTGGAACAATGAAAGACTTTTTCGCGAAATTAAAGTGTCTGGACGGATTTACGTTAAAGATGATCGCCATTGTCACGATGGTGATCGACCATACGGGAGCGATCCTTTTTCCGTATACGATGTGGTTTCGCATGGTTGGCAGGCTTTCTTTTCCAATCTTTGCTTTTTTTATAGCGGAAGGGTTTGCCCGCACCGGAAATATTTTAAAATATATCAGAAGAATGTTGATTTTTGCCCTGCTCACGGAGCCTGTATTTGACTATGCCTTTTTTGGCGGAGTCTATTTTGAATATCAGAATGTTATGTTTACGTTCCTCGCGGCGCTTCTTGGCTTATATTGTATGGAGAAGGTAAAGGAGGGGATCGCCAATGAAACCGCGGCAAGGTTCGCAGGCTTTGGCGTGATCATTCTCGCGGCGGCGTCGGCAGAGTTTTTGCACACGGATTACGGGGCGTTCGGCGTTATGCTGGTGTACGTTTATTATGAGCTGCGGGAACATTTCTGGAAAAGGCATTTTCTGTCTTCGCTGGTGCAGATATTGTGTGAAACCGGATTTTCGCGGCTTTCGGCTTTTTCCACGCTTCCTCTTATGCTATATAACGGAAAACGGGGGATCCGTATGAAGTATCTGTTTTACGCCTTTTATCCGGTTCATCTTGGCGTGCTGTATCTGATCCGCAGCGGGAGGATCTTATGAGTATACACGCTGAACTTTGAACTACTGTTTAACGGGCCAGTATTTTTGTAAATACGCTTCTGCCTCGCCGGCGGATATCCGTAATTCCTGTTGGATCTGCTGACCGGCTTGTTCCTTTGTGTATTTTTTGTCCAGACATGTGGTAATAATGCTTTTGGCAAAACGGTCTGACAGGTCGGCTAAAGCGGCGTCTTTTTCATCTAATTCCACATCTTTGTCGGCTAAGCTTGCTAATCTCAGAGCTAATTCATGCTGTGCCATTTCCAGCTGCTCCCGGGTTTCTTTGGTCTTGCGGCGTTCTTCCTGTATATCGATATGTTCCATATTTTCAAATAATATTCCCATTTTAACCTCCTTGACCAGTTCCATCAGTTTGTCTGTTTCCGCCTGCGGCGCATTTATTTTGCGGCAGAATGCCCGTATGACATTTGCCATGATATCCAGAATATGCGGCGGCGTTTCTTTTAAGATCGCTTCCAGTTCCTGCGGATTGACTTTTGTAAGCATGGCGCTTATATTTTCCGCGTTTTGAAGTTTGTTGAACATCATAATAAGGGAAATCTCATCTTTTCTGCTGATCAGTTCTTTGGGCGTGTAGTCGTTTAGCTGGATCAGTTCATAGGAAAAATCCGGTATTAACGTGTCAAGTACGATGCGCGAGGTTATAGG
>JAMPBI010000035.1 GCA_023666775.1 Alistipes sp.
AATCCCAACGCAGCTTCTACTTCATCCGCTGTTAGCCAGCCCTTTTCTCTGGCAGACTGCTCCCCTTCTTCCAATTTTGTCAAAAGCCGAATCGTTGCTTTTAACCGGTCCAACTCATCAACATCCACAATAGCATAGGCACCCCGGCCATTCCTAGTCAGATACACCGGCTGGTTTGTTTTTACTTCTTTTAATACTTCTGTATAATTTCTCAAATCGGATATCGGTTTAATATTTGGCATAGCCATCATCTCCTTTGCATTTATTATATGCAATCCACAGATAAATAGCAAGAAAATTAACATGTGAATTTACAGCTAATCGATTGGCTTGAAAATCATATTTAATACATTTTGCTGACCTTAAACTGCTTCTCCACTTCTCTTCTCTGGTCCTTTTTGGCAATATCCGCCCTCTTGTCATAAAGTTTTTTACCTCTTCCAAGCCCAATCTCCATCTTGATGAGGTTTCCCTTAATGTATACCTGGAGCGGAACGATCGTATATCCCTTCTGCGTCACCTGTCCCGCGAGTTTATTGATCTCATGCTTATGGAGAAGAAGTTTTCTCACCCTGAGGGGATCGCGGTTAAAAATATTTCCCTTCTCATAAGGCGTAATATGCATATTGTACACGACAAGCTCTCCCCGCTCCACACGGATAAAAGCCTCTTTGACGCTGCATTTTCCCATACGGACCGACTTTACCTCCGTACCGCACAGCGCGATACCCGCCTCGTAAGTCTCCTCGATGAAGTAATCAAAACGCGCCTTCTTATTATTGGCGATCAGCTTAAAATTATCCTTACTCATTTTCCTCGTCCTCAACAAATACAAAATCAATGGTGCGCATTAATTTATCGGTATCCACAACCCGGATCTTTACCTTCTGTCCCAGTTTATACACGGTTTTTGTGCGCTCACCCCGCATTTCAAAATGTTCCTCGTCATAAATAAAATAATCGTGGGGAATTTCGGCTGCCTTCACCATACCTTCCACCGTATTCATAAGTTCCACATAAATACCGAAAGAAGTCATACCGGAAATGACGCCCTCGTACTCACAGCCAATACGCTCCGACATATATTCTACTTTTTTCAGCTTCTCCGTATCCCGTTCCGCCTCGTCCGCCCTGCGCTCGGTAGTGCTTGCGTGTTTCGCCACTTCCGGCAGGATATCGTCGTAATGTCGAAGCCTCTTCTCCTTTATGCCGCCGTGGAGATTTTCCTTGATGATACGGTGTATCTGTAAATCCGGGTATCGGCGGATCGGCGACGTAAAATGACAGTAATATTTCGCGGCAAGACCGAAATGCCCCGTACACTGGGTGGAATACTGCGCCCGCTTCATGAAACGCAAGGTCAGCCTGCTTATCATTGCCTCCTCCGGCGTATCCGCGATCTTATCCAGAAGTTTCTGGAGTTCTTTCGGGTGGATATCGTCGTTGCCGATACGGATCGAATAGCCGAAATTATTCACCAGCATGGAAAGTTTCATGACGCGCTCGCTATCCGGATTATCGTGAGTCCGGTATACGAACGGCAGCTCCTGCCAGAAATAATCCTCCGCCACCGTCTCGTTCGCGATCAGCATGAAATCTTCAATGATCCTCGTCGCCGTGTTGCGCTCGTAAGGTTTTACGTCAAGAACCTTTCCGTTCTTATCCAGCGTGATCTTGCTCTCCGGAAAATCAAAGTCAATGGAGCCTCTCTTCCTCCTCTTCGCGCGAAGAAGAAGCGCCAGTTCCTCCATCAGCTCAAACATCGGAACAAAATCCCTGTATTCTTCCGTCGCCGCTTCGTCTTTATCCACGAGGATTTTTTTCACGTTGGTGTAAGACATTCTCCGGTCCACATTGATCAGCGTCTCCGCGATCTTGTGTCCCGTTACGTTTCCTTTTTCATCAATCTCCATGATACAGCTCAGCGCAAGACGGTCCTCCCCCTGGTTTAACGAACAGATCCCGTTGGACAGCTTATGGGGAAGCATAGGGATCACCCGGTCAACCAGATAGACGCTGGTACCTCTTTTTACCGCCTCCCGGTCAAGAGGAGAATTTTCCTTTACATAGTGGGACACATCGGCAATGTGTACCCCCAGCCGGTAACCTTTTCCTTCCCGGCTTATGGTGATGGCGTCGTCCAGATCCTTCGCGTCCTCGCCGTCAATGGTGACGGTCTGCCAGTTCCGGATATCCATTCTTCCGGTTTTATCCTCCTCCGACACCCTTTCCGGCACCTTATCGAGACTGTCCATAACCTCCTTGGGAAATTCCATGGGAATGTCATAGGATTTCACCACCGATAAAATGTCCGTCCCCGGGTCGTTGATATGACCGATGATCTCCGTGATCTCTCCCTCGGGATTTTTCCCTTTCGCGGGATACCGGTTGATATGAACCACAACCTTATGCCCTGTCATGGCGCCTTTGCATTTATCTTTCGGAATAAAAATATCCTCGGCGATCTTGCCGTTATCGGGAAGCACAAAACCGAAACTTTTACCGCTCTCGAACGTCCCCACCACATCGGTGATCCCGTGTTCGATCACTTTTACGACCGTGCCTTCGCGCCGCTTTCCCTCGCGTGAGACGCGCTCGACCTTAACCTGCACTTTGTCCAGATGAAACGCTCCGTTTACCTCGCTTTCGGGAATAAAGATATCCTCCTCTTCCCCTTCGATCTCCACAAAGCCAAAACCTTTCTGGTTGCTGATAAAGGTTCCCGTCTTAAACGCCTCGTCCGCCTTACAGTATTTTCCCTTTTTGGTTACGGTAAGTTTTCCCTCGTTTACCAGCGCCTCCAAAACTTCGGCAAGCTCACCCCGCTCTTCTTTGGCAACCTGCAAAAAAACGGCAAGTTCCTTGATCTTCATGGGAACATACAGCTCGTCATTTACCAGCCCGCATATCATCTTTTTTCTTTCTTCCAATAAATCCTTATCCATATGTTCCTCCATTCCGGGTAATTTCCTCTCACAAACAAACAGGAGCTACACGCCTCCGTATAGCTCCCTTGGTCTAGAAATTCAAATTCAGTACGATTGCAAATATAAAAAACGCAGCGACGAGGATCTTGGTAGCCAGCTCCAGCTTTCCTTCCACCGAACGTCCTTTATTCTTGCCCCAGTAACTTTCCGCGGCGCCGCTGATGGAACCGGAAAGTCCTGCCGACTTACCTTCCTGACACAATATAACGATTGCGATTGCTATACAGATTAATGCAAAAACTGCCGTTAATACCAATCTTAATGTACCCACCGTTTACACCTCCTATTAGTCAAACAAAAAGTATTTTAACATACCTTTATGAAGATTTCAACTGATTTTTATGATTATCACATACTTATTTTCTGACCAGAAGCGACTTGCCCGTCATTTCCTTCGGCTGAGGAAGACCCATGATTTCAAGGAGCGTCGGCGCGATATCTGCGAGACACCCGCCTTCCCTTAGATCGTAACCCGGGCAGTTTACCAGGATAAACGGTACCGGATTGGTGGTATGCGCCGTATGCGGATTTCCCGTTTCATAGTCAATCATCTTTTCCGCGTTGCCGTGGTCGGCACAGATAAACATCGCTCCGCCGACTTCCTCAATGGCTTTCACGGCGTCACCGACAAGGGCGTCCACACGCTCCACCGCCTTGACCGCCGCCGGGATCACGCCGGTGTGGCCTACCATATCCGGATTCGCAAAATTAATGATGATCACGTCATATTTATCGGACTTGATCGCCTCGACCAAATCCATTCCCACTTCGGGAGCGCTCATCTCCGGCTTTAGATCATACGTTGCCACGTCTTTCGGCGAATTGACAAGAAGGCGCGCCTCGTCCACATTCGGCTCTTCCACGCCGCCGTTAAAGAAAAATGTCACATGGGCGTATTTCTCCGTTTCCGCAAGACGAAGCTGGGTTTTGCCGTTCTTCGCGAGATACTCGCCAAGGGTATTTGTAATCTCTTCCTTCTGGAAAGCGATGATCTTATTCGGGATCGACTCGTCGTAATCCTTAAAGCAGACATAGGTCAGCGGTAAAAATTCCCGTTCAAACCCTTTAAACGCGTCGTCGCAGAACGCCCGCGTCAGTTCCCTCGCGCGGTCCGGACGGAAGTTAAAGAAGATTACGGAATCGTTCGGTTTTACAACGGAAAGAGGCTTACCGTCCTTAACGATCACCGTCGGAAGCACAAATTCGTCGGTCACGTCGTTCGCGTAGGAAGCCTCCATCGCTTTCACGGCGCTCTCCGCCTGTACGCCTTCGCCCGTCGTGAGGGACTTGTACGCCTTTTCTACCCTGTCCCAGTTGTTATCCCTGTCCATCGCGTAATATCTGCCGGAAAGGGAAGCTACCTTGCCCACGCCGATCTGCGCCATCTTGTCTTCCAGCATGGCGACATAATCCCTGCCGGAAGCCGGAGGCGTGTCGCGTCCGTCAAGAAACGCGTGTACATATACGTTTTCAAGTCCGTTTCTCTTCGCAAGTTCCAGAAGACCATACACATGGGTGATATGGCTGTGAACGCCGCCGTCCGACAGCAAACCCCACAAGTGAAGGTCGGAATTATTCTTTTTGCAGTTCTCAACCGCCGCAAGAAGACCTTTATTTTCAAAAAATGTCCCGTCTTCGATTTCCTTGGTGATCCGGGTCAGATCCTGATAAATAATGCGGCCTGCGCCGATATTCATATGTCCGACCTCGGAATTTCCCATCTGTCCGTCAGGAAGCCCCACAGAAAGTCCTGAGGCGTTACCCTTTACAAAGGGACATTCCTTCATCAGCCTGTCCATTACAGGCGTGTCCGCCATCGCGATGGCATTGCCCTCCGCGCGCTCGTTTAAGCCGTATCCGTCAAGTACCATTAAGACTGTAGGTTTTTTACTCATTGTTCTTTTCCTCTTTTCTTTCAATCAATTTCCAATCCGATTTTAGCACAGAAATTTACGGAAATAAAGTTCTATCCGCGAAATTCATTACAAATTTTAATAATATAGTCCGCCTCCGCGTCGCTAAGTTCCGGAAACATCGGCAGGGAAACGCAGTGTTTTGCCAGATACTCCGCATTCGGGCAGTCTCCCTCTTTATAACCCAGATAAGCGTATGCCTCCTGCAAATGGCACGGAACCGGATAATGCATGTCGCAGCCGATCCCGTGTTCGTTCATATACGCGATAAATCCGTCCCTCTTTTCCACCGTGATGACAAAGAGGTGAAATACCGTCTCCGTCCCTTCCGGGTGCGCCTGCATGGTAATAAGGGGATTGGTGATTTCCCTCAGATACTTTTCTCCCAGCCAACGGCGGCGTTTCGTCCACTCCGGCAGGTGGGAAAGCCCCACGGAGAGAACCGCGCCCTGCATTCCCTCAAGCCGCATATTATATCCGATCATGCGGTGATGGTAGCGCACGTCGCTTCCGTGATTTTTTATGGTGTTGACCGTATCGTAATATTCCTTTTTGTCCGTGGTCACGGAACCGCCCTCGCCAAAGCAGAACAGGTTTTTCCCCGGATAGAAGCTGAAACAGCCCATTTCTCCCAGACTTCCCGCAAGTCTTCCCTTATACACCGCTCCGTGCGCCTGGGCGCAGTCTTCCACCACAAACAGACCGTACCGGTCGGCGATTTCCTTCACCCGGTCAAACTCAAACGGCTGACCGTAGAGATGAACGCCGATAATGCCCTTGGTCTTCGGCGTGATCTTTTCCTCGATCTTATCTGGGTCAATCTCCCATGTATCGGCGGTGCAGTCCACGAATACCGGCGTCGCGCCGCAGTATGTAGGCGCCCATGCCGTCGCGATAAACGTATTTGCCGGCACGATCACCTCGTCTCCCGCCTTGACGCCCAGCGCCATCATGGCGCAGTGGAGCGCCGAAGTGCCGTTATTGACGCCGGAAGCGTATTTCGTGCCGCAGAACGCGGCAAATTCTTTATCAAATTCCTCCGCGCAGACGCCCCCTGAAAACGACGTATTCTCACATGCCCGCAGCATGGCTTCGTTATATTCGTCCCGGTATTTTAAGTAATTTCTCTTTAAATCGATCCGCTTAATATATTCCATATCCTGCCTCCGGTTTTATTTCAGTTTTTCCGCGATCAACGCTTTTTTCAGGGAGAAGATCCTCTCCAGATAATTGACGATCAGTTTCGCCACGTCCACCTTGGTGTCGTAATCATCATTCCACACCACGGGAAGTTCCGCGATCCGGTAGCCCATTTTTTCCCCGCGGATCAACAGCTCGGCGCAGTAAAACCACCCCTTATCCTCACTGGAAGCGGCAACGAGCCTGTCAACGCATTTCTTTCTGAAAAACTGGAAACCCTCCATCGTATCGGAAACACGGACGCCGAAAACCAGCTTGATCAACAGGTCAAGACCCCTGCTGGTAATATTGCGCGACGTTTTTCTGCCGTTGACCTGCGATTTCTTTGACAGACGGTTTCCTTTGATCACGTCGATCTCACTGTACTTTTCAAAACCGGCAAGAACCTGTTTTAAATACTTGATATCCGTGGACAGATCCACGTCCACATAACCGATGATCTCACATTCGTTCCGCAAGACCGCCTCACGGAACGCAAGACCGAAACCTTTCTCGGGAAGGGTAATGGAACGGATATTCGCGAACTCCCCGGAAAGTTTTTTGATGATATCCGGCGTTGTATCCGTCGATCCGTTATCGGCTATGGTAATCACCGCGTCGATTTCCTCATGCTGCCGCAGAAACTTCTCCGTCCTGCGGATCCCTTTTTCCAGCCTCCGCTCTTCATTCAGAACGGGAAACACAATATTGATCTTCATTTTATCACCTTTCTGTCTTATTGGATAGGCAATCTACGATTTTTCTATCTTATTGACTGCTTCTACCACATAAGTGCTTTTTTTATAATTTATATCAAGAAGCAGCGACATATACTTAATGATCACGGTTATGAGAAGAAAAATCCCGAAAAATCCGAAAGAAATCACTCCCATTAACGAAACCCAGCCGCCGGCAAGATTTTCTTCCGCGAGATAACAGTAGACCGCCCATGCTCCCGTTCCGATACTTACCAGAAGGAACACCGTACTCAGGACCAGCGTGATCTTTTCGATGATCTTCGTATAGATAATGGTATAGTTCATGCCGGCGTTGAGGCGGTAAGAATTTTCCTTCCGGTTCCTCGGGATCTTCTTTTCCTCCTTAACGGGAACGTACTTGATATAATCCGTCGGAAGCCCGCACGCCGCGTACAGCGCCTTCCGGTAAGGAACCGTATTGTTCAGGATCTTGATACGGTTGACCGCCCTGCGGGAAACGATACGGAAACTTTCGTGCCGCAGCTCATAATTGCTTCTGTGGTTAATGAGCTTGTAAAACATTCTGGAGGCAAAACTCATGGTATCGTCCCCTGCCGAGACAATGTCATAGCCCTCCCTCGCCCGGTTGAACACATCGAGAACCAGCGTTTCCTCATAATCCACGTCGATACTGTCAAATTCAAAAATAAAATCGCCGATCGCCAGATCGTCGCCCGCGCACATAGCGGCTTCGATCCCCTGATAATAGGCAAGCTGCACCGTCTCCGCCATAATATCCAGACGAAGTTTTTCGAGGATCTCTTTGATCTTTTCCCCGTCAACCGCCTGATGACCGTCCATCACAAATATGACCTCGTTATTTTCAAAATTTTGGGAAAGTTTTCGGATAACCCTGTCGCAGAATGTTTCCAGTTCCGCGATCCCCCTGTTGCAAACATAAACAACCGTTGAAACAAAACAGTTATTTTTTTCCATCTCTGTATCCTCCCGTTATGAATACTTCGTATTCTATAACCTACCTAAAGATAAGCGTCCAAATCATATACCGTATTGATCTTGCCGCTTAATACACTGACAAAATACGGCTTTTCAGAGAAACACCGGATAACCGTCGGTCTGGAATCATCAATCTCCGATGCCTTTAAAATCGGTTTCATGGAAAACAGGGATTTTTCGTAGGTATATCCGTATTCCTGTTTTACATATTTTTTCGCGATCTGGCTCATATACTCCCACGCCGTATGGGGTTTACCGGCGCAGTCGTTACAGTTGCCAAGCCTGCGTTTGGTGCAGAAATCTCCCTTCTGGCAGTTAAATGTGGGAAGCGTGTCATAGCTGGTAACATGAGGCGTTCTTGTAACCGTCGTGAGCGAATGATACCCCGTCTTTCCGAACGGCATAATCGAAAAAAACGGTCCGTCCATCACGGTAAGCCCCACATTCTTTAACCGCTCATTAACATTGCAGAGAATGATCTCGCACAATTCATACTTAATGTCAAACGGTTCGTATCCCGCCAGCAAAATGACCTGATTGACCGACGCGTATGTGGCGTTTAGCACATACTCCGTCTCATAGGACGCGTCCTGCGTCGCCACCTCGAACATACCGCCGCCTTTATTTATGCCCGTGACATTTTGATTATAGAAAACGGATACGTTATCGAACTCCGCTAAGGACTTAACAAAATAATCCCTCAGGATCGTCGCGTCGTAGGTATATTCTTCCGTCAAAAACGCGCCGTCGCAGGTTCCCGGATTAAAATACTTTCCCGTTGGGATCTCCTCGCAGCGGATCCCGGCGTTTTCGCAAAATTCCTTAAATTCTCCCGCCGCCGTCCAGGAATATTCCGCGGAAGTCGCGTAAACCTGATCGAACTTTTGGTGGATACAAAATCCGTAATCCTCGTTAAAGCGCCGGAAATACCCCGCCGACTTGATCGCGGTGGAAAAACTCCTCGGATAATGATATCCCATATGGACCCGCGCCTGATTGATATAGGTCGCCCTTTTAAACGGCGCGTCGTCCTGCTCTAAAACAACGATGCTCTGCCCTTTTTTCGCGCAGAATAAGGCGGCGTACAATCCGTACAAACCGGCGCCGATAATTACTTTGTCATACTTCATACCGTTTCCCCTAGTCCGTCTTCATACTCAAAAACATGTTTCTCATAGGCGTTGATCACCGTTGTTTCCTCAAACTTGTCCTCTCTCGGAAATCTGCCGTAACTCATATGGACATGCCCGTGGATAAAATATTTGGGCTTATATTTCTTGATCAGGTCTTTGAAACACTCAAATCCTTTGTGGGGCAGGTCTTCCATGTCGTGGATCCCCGCTGCCGGAGCGTGGGTCAGCAGAATGTCAAACCCCCTGTTCCTTAAAATCTTAAAGGACAATCTGGCAATCCTCGCCTTCATTCCCACTTCCGTATACTGGTGCGGTCCCGGTTTATAACGCATGGATCCGCCCAGCGCAAGGATCCTTATACCGTTGTATACAAATAAGTCGTCATCAATACAGGTACATCCGTCCGGCGGCGTTTCCTTATAACAGCCGTCGTGGTTTCCGCATATGTAGTATATAGGCGCTTTGGAAAAGGTTGCCAGAAAAGAAAGATAACGTGGATTTAAATCGCCGCAGGAAAGGATCAGATCGATCCCTTCCAGCTTGGACTCTTCAAAATGATCCCACAATGATTTACTTTCTTCATCTGCAATAACCAATATCTTCATGCTTTTTCCTTCCTATGAAACAACGCCAAGCACACCCTGAAGCCTTACGATCGGCTTTACTTCATCTTTTAATTCATCAATCGTAGGAATACTTCCCACAACGTTGTCTACCAGCCATTCCATGGTCATCAGCTGCTCCGGTCTGGTATCGTCCTCGCCGTATTTCGTTCCGTCCTGGGCGTAAATGTTGCCGTAGAACGGGCGGAGAACGTCTTTTTTGATGGACTCCTTTAGAAATTCCGCAAGTTTACGGGTTTCCGCCGGCAAATGATGGGAACAGAAAATATCAATGGCGTCAATATTCATTCCCCACCAGTAATTTAGCGCGACATCTTCGTTTTTCCTGTACTCGCCCTTTAAAATGCTGCCGACGATCTTTTCGTAAAATACGCCCCAGTTCCACACCGGCATGGCAAGATTGATGATCTTGTCGCCCTGGTTCTTACATAATCCGAACTGCCTGCTCCTGTTTGACGGGGCGATCATATCCCGGTTGGACACCAGCATGATCTCTTTGGTCTTAAATATGCTGTCCGCCGGCGCTTCCTTTAACGTCTCCCATTCCAGATAAACCTTGCTCCGCGGATTGATCATTCTGGCTCCCAGCGCGAACGCGTTGATGTTCGCCGTCATTCCGTAGATCGGATAATCCGCCACATACCCGATCTCATCTGCCTCGGAATACGCCGCCGCAACGGCTCCCATGATAAACTTTGCCTCATACATTCTTCCGTAGTATGTACGAACGTACTTATGCGGTACGTTTAACGAACAATTTAAAAGGATCACGTCCGGGTGCGCCAGCGCGACTTTCAGCGACGTCTCCACCAGCTCCGGCGTCGTCGTAAAGATCACCTTGTATCCTTCCGCGATGATCTCCTCCAGGGACGCCGCCATTTCTTCCGTCGCCGCCTCCGAATCCAGATCCTCATGGGTGGAAGATATCTCAAACCGCTCCGTCTCCACTTTGTCGCCGAATACGTTTTCCAGGTGCATTCTTCCCAGTTCATGCCCGTACACCCACCCGGACTGTTCCACAGACTTATTATTGACAAAAGCGACTTTTAAATTACTCATCTGGGAAGAAAACATTTTGTCAAAAAAATTCTTCGGCGCCGGTTTATCCGGATCCATGGCGATCTGGACGTCATGGACTTCCTCCAGAAGGATCTCCTCGTTGAGCGTTTTTATTTTCTCCAGCATTTCCGCGCTGTTCAGGTCTTTTATCGCCTCGTAGCCGAAGTTTTCCAGAACCACTAAGAAAATATCCGACATGGTCAGATCCAGCTTCTTCACCTTACTCATCTCGTAAGCCGCCTCAAAACGGTAGTAAACCGAGAGGAAATCCTGCCGCACCTCGTCTTCCCATTTTTCGCCTTCCTCCACCGGAAGCAGTTCCAGCAGCTTGCGGTAGGAACCCTGCTTACTGAAAATCACGCGGTATATCCTCGTCAGCTCGTAAAATTCCATAAACTCATAATAGATTATATTCTCCGTCTCGTTATTCTTAACGGGAACTTTGCGCGTTACGTTGGCAAGAACGCTTGCCGCGCCGAAATATTTCAATACGCTGACGCGCTTATTGCCCTCCACCACATAAAAACGGTTCATATACTCGTACACCTTGATCGGGTCGCGGATTCCTTCCTCGATGTGGGCGTTACACAGGGCAACCCATTTTTTCGCAAATTCCGTATCTTTGTCAAGAAGGGGCATAAAATCCGAATCAAAGGAATTGGTCCTCCCCGCGTATGCCGTTCCCACAATGAGGTGCGCCGGTATCTGGACCAGTCCGATACTTTCTTCATACGCCACATCTGCCGTGGAGACAATATCTTCCAACGCCGGAAGATAAGGGTACTTTCCTTTGGAAACACATTTCTGATAATTCTTTTTTCCCACTTTTAACGCTTTTTCGTAATCTTCTAACATATTTATAT
>JAMPBI010000036.1 GCA_023666775.1 Alistipes sp.
GGGCTGACGCCGGTTTACGCGATCGACGGAAATGTCGTTACATGGGACAGGAGCGCGGACGGTTACCGGCTGCCGACCGAAGCGGAATGGGAATACGCGTGCCGCGCGGGAACGGTAACGCCGTTCAATACGGAAAATTCGATCAGTGCGGAAGAGTCAAACTATTACGGTCACTATCCTTACGAGATTGAGGATAATTATTTTTCACAGGGAAATCTGACGACAAAACCGGGAGTGTACCGCCAGACGACCGTTGCGGTAGACAGTTTTTCGCCTAACGCGTGGGGACTTTATAACATGCATGGCAATGTGGGCGAATGGGTATGGGATTATTACGGCGCATATGACACGGAGGCGGTAAATGACCCGAGCGGGGCTCAGACGGGGACTCTGCGTGTGTATCGCGGCGGAGGCTGGAATGATTTCGCGAAAAACATGAGAAGCGCGTATCGTGCCGCCATGGCGGAAGATAAAGGCAGTTTTAATATAGGGATCCGTTTGGTACGGGGAATTGCCGGCAGTGAAAATATTATCAGTACGGGCGTGCAGAATGAGGAAGAAAGCGGTGGTAAAGTTTTGATCGCGTACTTTTCCTGGGGCGGTAATACAAGGGGGATCGCAAGGGAAATTCAGTCCCAGACGGGCGCGGATATATTTGAAATAGAACTTGTTCAGCCGTATTCATCGGATTACAACACGGTACTGAATGAAGCACAGCGTGACCAAAATCAACAGGCGCGCCCGGAGCTGGCAAATCATGTGGAAAATATGGAAGAGTACGACGTAATTCTGCTAGGTTACCCTAACTGGTGGGCTTCCATTCCTATGCCGATCGCTTCGTTTCTGGAGGAATATGATTTTTCGGGTAAGACCATAATTCCGTTTTGTTCGCATGGCGGGGGCAGGTTTGGACAAAGCCTGACAGCGATTGCGAAGCTGGTGCCGAATGCCGCGATGGGAGAAGCGTTGTCGATACATTATTCCGGCGGAAGTTCGCTGTCAGGGGATATAACGGAATGGCTTGATACAAACGGGATAAACCGCAGGTGATAATGCATTGTGATATCAGAAAGCCAGGGAAGAAATACAATGAATGTTTCCGATAGAATATTTAGCAAAAAAGAATTATTGAAACTTATCTTTCCCCTTATGATCGAGCTTGCGCTTACCCTGCTGGTGGGAATGATTGACTCGGTCATGGTTTCCAGCGTGGGGGAGGCGGCAGTCTCGGGCGTGTCTTTGATCGATACGGTCTTTCAGCTTTTGATATATATTTTTGCGGCTTTTGGAACCGGTGGAGCGGTCGTGGCGGGACAATATCTGGGAGCGGGGAAAAAGGAGGAAGCGAGGGAAACGGCGGGACAGCTCGTATGGTTTTCCGGCTTGGTGTCCGTAGGGATCATGGGAGGCGTTTACCTTCTGCGAAACTTTCTCCTTACGGTTGTATTTGGCGCGATTACGCAGGAGGTACATACTTGCGCGGACAGATATCTGCTGATCGCGGCGGTGTCCATACCTGCGTTGTCGGTTTATGAATCCGGCGCGGCAGTTTTTCGCACGATGGGGAACTCAAAAATTACCATGTATCTTTCAGCGATGATGAACGGGATTAATTTCTGCGGTAATGCTTTTTTGATTTATGTTCTCAAACTGGGGACGGCGGGCGCGGCTGCCGCAACGGTCATTTCGCGTTACGCGGCGGCTTTTGTGATGATTTATCTGTTGCTGCAAAAGAAACAGGAGTTGTATCTTGAGAAAACGCTTCATTACAGACCGGACGGTACGCTGATACGGAGAATTTTGTCCATTGGAGTTCCAAACGGTGTGGAAAATGGCTTATTTCAGGCGGGTAAAATCATTCTTGCAAGTCTGGTGGCGGGTTTTGGTACTTCGGCAATTACCGCCAACGCCATCTGTCAGACGATATCCAGTATTCAGGTGATACCGGGATCGGCTATGCAGCTTGCGGCAACTACGGTGATCGCAAGGTGCGTCGGGGCAGGAGACGAGAAGCAGACAAGATATTATAACCGCTTACTGATTACTTTGTCTTATTTGGCGCTGTTTGTATTTTGCGGCGTGCTGTGGTTCATGCTTCCTGTCATTTTGAAATGGTTTCATTTGTCACAGGCTACGGCGGAACTCACGTCGCAAATGGTACTGGTGCATACGGTGGGTTCGGTTTTGATCTGGTCTTTGACGTTTGTGCTTCCGGCGTCCATGCGCGCGGCGGGAGATGTGAAATTTGCCATGATCATTTCCATCATTTCGATGTGGGTATTCCGTATCGGAGCGGCGTATGTGTTTGCCAACGCTCTGGGGTTTGGCGCGCTCGGCGTATGGCTTGCGATGATTTGCGACTGGTTGTTCCGTGCGGTGATTTTTAGTGTCCGGTGGTTAAGCGGGAAGTGGAAAATGTATCGGGCGATCTGAGGAAATTTTACAGAAAATGAGAAATCCGGCAGGGGACTGTTCCCTGCCGGATCAAAAAACGTCATACTTCCCGGAAACGCTCGTCGAACTTGTCGCCGCCGCAGCAGTGGCGCAGACCGTCTTCTTCATAAATGATGTAGTCTCCCTCGCGGATAAAGATGATACCGCGGCGGTTCTTGATAAAAGGGCATACGACAACGCCCTGTTCGTTGGTGGTTTTGATCAATCCCTCCGAAACGATCCAGCCGTGGGTAACGACTTCGGCGAAAGGCTTGAAACCATCTTCCAGTCCTTTTCCAAGCTCATATTTTTCGGCTTCTACATTTAAAGAAACTCTCTGACAATTTTTTCTCATGAAATCACTTCCTTATTAAAATATAATCTGGTTTTATTATACATGGATTGACGCGAACTGACAAGATATGGCAGAAATTTAAGTTAAAAATCACCGATAAAAAACACAATTTTTATATAATTTGGTCACATTTCATTCACAATCTCCTGCTAAGATACAGTTAGTTCAAGGAAAGGAGTTAAGAATATGTTTGAAAATGATGAAAACAATTTTTTTGATAGCACGGTAACAGAGGAAAGTAATGATGTACAGAATGACATACAGAGCGGTATACAGAATGAAGGAAAGGAAGAAGTACGCCGGGAGACGCCGGTATTTGAGACGGAGGCTGAGCATGCCGCGCAGCAGCCGGAAAAGAAGCAGGGCTGGTTTGGCAGGTCGTTAAAATTTGTGGCGATGGCGGCGGTATTCGGACTGGTTGCGGGCTGTGTTTTCTACGGTATCAATTACGCGGCGGATAAAGCGATGGGAACCAATGTGGTGATCCCGAAAGAAACGGAGATGGAAACGACGGGAATTACGGTGAACCGTTCGGAGACAACGGCTCCTGTAGTGTCGCAGATGGCAAACGCGGCGGTTATGGACGTTTCAAGGATCGTGGAAAAGAATATGCCGTCGGCGGTGGCGATTACGGGAAGCACAACGGTAAGTTATTCCTTTAATCCGTTCTTTCCAAGCACCTACGAAACTCCGATATCCGGTTCCGGCGTTATAATCGGGCAGAATGCCACAGAGCTTCTGATCGTGTCCAACGCCCATGTGGTAGAAGATGTTAATGACCTGACGGTAACGTTTATTGACGGCTCCACCGCAGGCGCCGTTTTGAAAGGTTCCAAGACGAATAAGGATATCGCGGTGATCGCGGTAAAACTTTCCGATCTGTCGCAGGAAACGCTTTCCTCGATCGCTATTGTGGAAATCGGTGATTCCGACACTCTTAAAATGGGTCAGCCGGTTATTGCCATCGGCAACGCGTTAGGCGAGGGTCAGTCTTCCAACGTAGGCTGGATAAGCGCTTTGAACAGAACGATCACGATCGAGTCAACGGAGTATGAAAATCTGATCATGACGGACGCGGCAATTAATCCGGGCAACAGCGGCGGCGCTCTTTTGAATATGGACGGTCAGCTTGTGGGTATCACTTCCGCGAAATATTCCGACGAGAAGGTGGAAGGAATGGGATACGCGATCCCGATCTCTTCCGTGGAGGATATCATCAATGATCTGATGAACCGTCAGATCCGGACAAAAGTCGATGAGGATAAGATCGGATATCTCGGTATCAACGGTCTTGACGTGACGAAGGATATCAGCCGCAGTTATAACTGGCCGGAAGGCGTTCTGGTTACGATCATCGGCGAGGGTACTCCGGCGCAAAAGGCGGGCTTATTAAAGAATGATATTATTTATGGATTTGACGGCGAAGACGTAACTTCCATCGAACAGCTTCACGATCTGATGGAATATTATGAAGCCGGCGAAACGGTTGTTGTGGAATTTTACAGGCTGACGGACGGTGAGTTCGTGGAAAACAGTATGGAAGTCACTTTGGGAAACCGCAGCCAGCAACAGTAAATTTGCTTCCCTCTTATATTTTTCCTATATATGGAGACCATTTTGAAGAAATTCGGAATGGTCTCTTCCTTTACTTTACGGCGAAAACAGTATATAATCATACGAGAAGATTTTTTGGAGGTATTGCCATGTCAGATGATATAGAGAGAATTGTGGACGAAGAAGACGAAAGAGACGACGAGTACGAGAGAATCTGTTATATTTGCAGAAGACCGGAGAGTATGTGCGGTAAACTGATCAGTCTTCCGGGGGACATGGACGTCTGCGCGGACTGTATGCAGCGTTCTTTTGATTCGCTCAACGGAAGTACCAATATCGACGATATTTTAAAAAATGTTAATATACCGGGGATCAGCTTCCTGAATTTGAATGATTTAGGACATGATATTCCGAGAAGCCAGAAGATCAAGAAGAAAAAGAAGCAGGAAGAGAAAGAAAAACTTCCGGAGCTGACCTTAAAGGATATACCGGCTCCGCACAAGATCAAGGAACGTCTGGACGAGTATGTTATCGGGCAGGATTATGCGAAAAAGGTTATTTCAGTGGGCGTTTATAATCATTATAAGAGGATTTTGGGCGAGAAGGACGACGTGGAGATTGAAAAGACGAATATGCTGATGATCGGACCGACGGGAAGCGGCAAAACCTATCTGGTAAAGACGCTGGCGAAGCTTTTGAATGTGCCTCTTGCCATTGCCGACGCGACGTCGCTTACGGAGGCGGGGTATATCGGCGACGATATCGAGTCGGTGGTGTCCAAACTTTTGTCCGCCGCCGACAACGACGTGGAGAAAGCGGAACAGGGAATTATTTTTATTGACGAGATAGACAAGCTGGCGAGGAAAAGAAACACCACGACGAGAGACGTGAACGGCGAGTCCGTTCAGCAGGGGATTTTAAAACTTCTTGAGGGAAGCATTGTGGAGGTGCCGGTGGGTTCCAACAGCAAGAACGCGATGGTTCCGCTTGTTCCTGTGGATACGCAGAATATTTTGTTTATCTGCGGCGGCGCGTTCCCGGATCTGGAGGATATCATCAAGCAGCGTCTGAGCAAGAAGACTTCCATGGGATTTCTCGCGGATCTGAAGGATAAGTATGATAAGGAAGACGTGCTTTCCCAGGTGACTTCGGAGGATCTGAGGGAGTTTGGGCTGATACCGGAATTTATCGGTCGTCTTCCGATGGTGTTTACCCTGAAAGAACTGACGGAGGAAATGCTGGTAGCGGTTTTGAAAGAGCCGCGGAACGCGATCTTAAAACAGTACCGGAAACTTCTTGCCATGGACGAGGTGGAATTGAATTTTGAGGAGGAAGCGCTGGAACTGATCGCGAAAGAGGCAATGAAGAGAAAGACCGGAGCGAGGGCGCTGCGCGCTATTTTAGAGGAGTTTATGCTGGATATCATGTATGAGATTCCGAAGGATAATAATATCGGCAGAGTGACCATTACGAGAGATTATATTGAGAAAAAGGGCGGTCCCCAGATTGAAATGCGGGGCTGTTAAGAGGAGAGAAACATGGCATATGCGGTAGTGAACCTGAAAAAAGGGGAAGGACGCACGTTAAAAGCAGGCGGAATGTGGGTTTATGATAATGAGATCGCGGGGATCGACGGCGCGTTTGAAAACGGCGGACTGGTGGAAGTCCATGATTTTGACGGATATTTTATGGGTTACGGATTTATCAACACCAATTCTAAGATCACGGTCCGTATCATGGCGCGCCATAAGGAAAATGTTATTGACGAGGCGTTTCTTGAGAAACGTGTGCAAGACGCCGTCGAGTACCGCCGCCGGACGGTCGATATGTCTTCCTGCCGTCTGATCTTCGGCGAGGCGGATTTTCTGCCGGGCATTGTTATCGATAAGTTTTCGGACGTGCTGGTGGTTCAGTCTCTTGCCATGGGGATCGACCGCATGAAGCTCACGATCATCGACTGCGTAAAAAAGGTCCTTGCCGGGTACGGAATGGATATCCGCGGCGTTTATGAGCGGAGCGACGCCAAGGTGCGCCTCAATGAAGGAATGGAACGTGTAAAAGGATTTATCGGCGAACCTTTTGATACGAAGGTTTTGATCGAGGAAAACGGCGTAAAGTATTATGTGGATATTGAGGACGGTCAGAAGACGGGATTTTTTCTGGATCAGAAGCTCAACAGAAAAGCAATCCGGCGTATGGCCAAAGGCGCGGAGGTTCTGGATTGTTTTACCCATACGGGTTCTTTTGCGTTAAATGCGGCAAAAGCCGGAGCGAAGAGTGTTCTGGGCGTGGACGCTTCGGAACCTGCCATTGATCAGGCAAGGGAGAACGCCGTATTAAACGGCGTGGAAGACCGGGTGGATTTTCAGTGTGCCGACGTGTTTGAGCTGCTGCCGAAGCTGGAGGCGGAGGGAAGGAAATTTGACCTTGTCATTCTTGATCCGCCTGCGTTTACCAAGTCCCGCAATTCCGTTAAGAACGCGATGAAAGGATATCGTGAGATCAATATCCGTGGTATGAAGCTGGTAAAGGACGGGGGATATCTCGCAACCTGCTCCTGCTCTCATTTTATGGAGCCGGACCTGTACGCGAAGACCCTGCACGAGGCGGCGCGGGGCGCAAGGAAGCGGTTAAGGCAGATCGAGTATAAAACGCAGGCGCCGGATCACCCGATTTTGTGGTCGGCGGACGAAACGCTGTATTTGAAGTTTTATGTTTTTCAGGTGTGTGAGGAACTGTAAGGGCAGAAAATAGCCGCCACTACTCGCAATAGTGACGGCTGTTACAAAGTAATTGCCATTTACTTAACCGGGTAAACCAGCGTCTTTGGCTTTCCCCTTTTACATTTTCAATATAACATATTTGATGGCAGAATGCAATAGGCTGTATGGTATATTGTAATTTGTTAAATTGTTGATAAATTTATGGGACAGAGGTAAAAACCATGACATTTGCGCAGGCAATGGATTATTTAGAGACAGTGGGAAAGAGCGGAAGTATCTTAGGGCTGGATACGATAAGGGAGCTGCTTCGGCGGCTTGGCAATCCCCAGAACCGTTTACGGTTTGTGCATATCGCGGGGACAAACGGAAAAGGTTCCACCCTCGCGTATATTTCAACCATTCTTACGGAAGCGGGATACCGGACGGGACGTTTTCTTTCGCCGGTGATCGATACCTACTGCGAGAAAATACAGATTGACGGGGAATACATTTCCACGCAGGCGGTTGCCGCGATCACGGAGGTGGTGAAGACTGCCTGCGACGATATGGCGCGGGAAGGTTTTTCCCAACCGACGCTGTTTGAGATTGAGACGGCGATGGCGTTTTTATATTTTCTTAATGAAAATGTGGACGTTGTGGTGTTGGAGACGGGAATGGGCGGAAGAGACGATTCCACCAATGTGATCGAAACGACGATCTGCAGCGTGATCACTTCCGTGAGCCTGGACCATGTGGGAGTTATCGGAAATAATTTGCGGGAGATCGCCGAGTGTAAGGCGGGTATCATTAAGGAAGGCGCTCCCGTGGTACTGTATGGTCAGAGCGCCGAGGTGGAAGATATTGTCCGGGCGAAATGCGAAGAAAAGGGAAGTCCGCTTGTGATCACTAAAAAGAGCGACCTTGTAAGAAAGAAAAACAATCTTTCCGGTCAGGTGTTTGACTACGGGGAGTTAAAGGGTATGAAAACGAGGCTTCTCGGGGAACATCAGCTTTATAACGCCGCCGTGGCGGTGGAGACGATAAAGGTTCTTAATGAAAAAGGGTTTGTGGTATCAAAGGAGCAGATCCGGGCGGGAATAGAAGAAACGGTATGGTCAGGCAGGTTTGAAGTCCTTTGCGCAAGACCGCTTATGATCATGGACGGCGCGCACAATCCCGACGGGGCAAGGGCATTTGCCGGGGCGGTGCGGGAGTATCTGGACGGCTTCACTTTAATATTTATTATGGGTGTGCTGAAGGATAAGGATTATCCCGAGATGATCCGTCTGACAAATGATCTTGCGGACGCTATTATCACCATTGATCCCGATAATCCGAGAGCGCTTTCGGATACGGAATTAAAGGACGCCATAGAGCAGGTGAAAACAAGAAATATTCCGGTTGTGGCGGCAGGCAGGATCGAGGCGGGCGTTGAGATGGCGTCGCAGATCGCCATGCAGCTTCACCATGAGAAGACTGCCATTGTGGCATTCGGCTCGTTATCGTTTTTGGGAGATTTGAAGAAATACCTGATATTTTAATGGTCAGATAGAATCATGGATAGAGGAGATTTGGAGGACATCATGGTAAATAAGGATAAAATCAGAGAGGGCGTAAGGCTGATCTTAGAGGGTATCGGGGAGGACAAAAGCAGGGAAGGGCTGGTTGAGACGCCGGACAGGATCGCGAGAATGTATGAGGAGATTTTCGCGGGAATGGAGGAAACGGCGGCGGATCATCTTGCTAAGACATTTCACGCGTCCAATAATGAAATGATCGTGGAAAAGGATATCACGCTGTACTCCATGTGTGAACACCACATGCTTCCGTTTTACGGGAAGGCGCATATTGCTTATATTCCCCAGGATAAGGTTGTGGGGATCAGCAAACTTGCGAGAACGGTGGAGGTTTTTGCGAGGCGGCTTCAGATACAGGAACAATTGACGGCGCAGATTGCCGACGCACTTATGGAACATCTTGTTCCAAAGGGCGTTATGGTGATGATCGAGGCGGAGCATATGTGTATGACCATGCGCGGGATCAAAAAACCGGGAAGCAAGACGGTGACGTATGTGTGCCGCGGCGCTTTTGAGGAGAATGAGAAACTTCAGGACACATTTTTCCGTATCGTAAAATCTTAAAGAAATGCGGCAAAACGGCGCGGGCGGAATGGAGCAGAGTAGTGGAAAAAGAGCGGTATAACCGGATTATCGAACATCACGTTTTTAAGGAAAAAATGAAAGAACTGGAAACGCTTGAGCAGGACCGGATTTTTTGCGGGCATGGACCGGAACATCTTCTGGCGGTGGCAAGGATCGGGTATATTGATATTTTGGAAAATCACCGGGAGATCGAAAAAGATATCATATACGCGGCGGCGCTTCTCCACGATCTTGGAAGAGGCTCCCAATATAAAGGGGAGGGCGATCACCATGCTTTGGGAGCCGGACTTGCCCGTGAGGTATTAAAAGACTGCGGTTATGAAGAAGGAGAAATACGGGAAATCTGCCGGGCGATCGCGGATCATGGAAGAGAGGACGGCGAAGGACTGCTGTCGCAAATTCTTTACCGCGCGGACAAGAAATCCCGCAATTGTTTTTGCTGCGCCGCCTATGCGGAATGTGACTGGAACGAAAATAAAAAGAACAGAGGGATCGTATAAATGTTGATCGGCGGCAGGAATTTTGACACAGAACATGGAATGTACATCATGGGAATTTTAAATGTAACGCCGGATTCCTTTTCCGACGGCGGGAAATGGAACCGTATGGACGCGGCGCTTGCGCATACGGAGGAAATGATCGCGCAGGGGGCGGATATCATTGATATCGGCGGAGAATCCACAAGACCGGGACATACCCCTGTTTCGGAGAGCGAGGAGATCGAGAGGATAACGCCGTATGTCGAGAAGATAAAGGCAGCGTTTGACATTCCCGTATCGGTTGATACTTATAAGCCCGCTGTCTGTGAAGCGGCATTAAAGGCGGGCGCCGACCTTGTAAACGATATCTGGGGGCTGAAATATGACGGAAAAATGGCGGAACTGATCGTGTCATACGACGTACCCTGTTGTCTTATGCATAACCGGAAAGAAGCGGTTTATCAGAATTTTGTGGAAGACGTGTTAAAGGATCTGGAGGAAACACTGGATATTGCAAAAAAAGCCAGAATACCAAAGGAAAACATCATTCTGGACCCGGGAGTGGGGTTTGGCAAGACGTATGAGCAGAATTTAATGATGATCGGTCATCTGGAACGGCTTTTGAAGTTTAACTGTCCCATTCTTTTGGGAACTTCAAGAAAGTCGGTCATCGGGCTGACTTTAAATGTGCCGCCTGAGGAGAGGATTGTGGGAACTGTGGCAACCACCGTGATCGGCGCCATGAAAGGCTGTACGTTTTTCCGGGTGCATGACTGCCTTGAAAACAGGCAGGCGCTTAAAATGGCAGGAGCGGTTCTGGGGAAAGGAGACGGGAATGGATTGTATTTTGATTGAAGGTCTGGAAGTATATTGTAATCATGGTGTATTTCCCGAAGAAAATAAGCTGGGGCAGAAATTTGTCGTCAACGCCGCGCTCTACACGGACACCCGAAAGGCGGGACTCTGCGACGAACTGGACAAATCCGTCGATTATGGTCAGGTGTGCCGTTTTATCACGGAATTTATGAAAAAAAATACCTATAAACTGATCGAGGCGGCGGCGGAAAATCTTGCGAGGCAAATGCTGCTTACAATTTCCAATCTCAGGGAAGTGGACATTGAGATCAAAAAGCCGTGGGCGCCGATCGGACTTCCTGTGGGATCCGTGTCGGTCAGGATCAACCGGAAGTGGCATACGGCGTATATTGCCATAGGTTCCAATATCGGGGACCGGAAGGGGTATCTGGACATGGCGGCGGACGAGATTGACGGAGACGAGAACTGCGTTCTTTTGAAGATTGCCGACGCTATCGAAACAAAGCCTTACGGCATGGAGGAGCAGGAAGATTTCTTAAACAGCTGCATGGAGGTCCGCACCCTGTATCAGCCAAAGGAACTGCTTTCGGTCTGCAAACGGATCGAGAAACGCGCGAACCGTGTTAAAACCGTTCATTGGGGACCGAGGACGCTGGATCTGGATATCATTTTTTATGACGACGAGGTTATTTCCGAAAATGACCTTGCCATTCCACACGTGGAAATGCACAAGCGGGATTTTGTGTTAAGACCTCTCGCGCAGATCGCCCCCAATAAAATACATCCACTGCTCCAAAAAAGAGTAGTGGACATATTGGAAGAATTAAATCATTAAATTTATTCGATGGTCACCAGCTCCACATTGGTCCCGCCGACGGTCGGCACGCGGTACAGCGAGGTTGTGCCGTAAATCTGGAAGAATGTGTACTGCGAGG
>JAMPBI010000037.1 GCA_023666775.1 Alistipes sp.
CGCCATTTAATATTTCTCCTGAAAATCCCGGGCCGCTGTCCTGTGTTCAATCTGAATAGTTCATATTTATAGCTAGTATAGCACAAAAATGGTAATTCTACAACAGGAACGACAAAACCACTTGACATACTATCAATTGATAGTTACAATATTAATTGATCAAACTGTTTCGGAGGTGTTTGCTATAAAACTGAATACGAAATCAAAAAAGCAGGAGGTCGTTTCTTTTTTAGATGAACTGAAAACGATTTTAGAAAAAGATGATTTTAATATAGATACCAACTTTACATTGATTAGTAAAGAGAAGAAGGAAGAAGACAAAGAATTTTCAACGCCATATACATTATTAGACTTAGATTATGATATTAATGACGTGATAGAAAGATTAAAAGAACTGACAGTAGAAGAGTATTCAGAAACCATAGTAGATAAAGATGATTTAAACCCACCATTACTATTTATTTTTGGTAAAAATATAAATAATAAACAGGTATTTGTGAAATTAAAAATTAAAAGAGAACCGTTAGGGCATGTGGTATGTGTGTCTTTCCATTACGCTAAGTGGAGAATGTCTTTCCCTTATGTGTAAGAGGATTTGAATTAGGAGGTAAAACAATGGAGAATAACACATTAATTAAAAAAATTCATATGGATTGTCCATTATGTGATAAAACACACGAAGTCGAAGAAAGAAAAAGTTTTGCAACCGCAATGATTAAGGGAGAGGAAGTAAGCTACGAAAGGAGATTTTACTTCTGCGCAAATGCGGACGAAGAGGAGAATGAGTTTGAATCCGGATCAATGGCAAATGAAAATCTTTTAAACGCGCGAAATGCGTATCGTGTTAAATGTGGATTATTAACCTCTGATGAAATTGTAGCTATAAGAGAAAATTATGGTTTGTCACAAGTCGATTTGGCAAGGTTGCTTGGCTGGGGGGAGGCTACTATTTCAAGATACGAGAGTAAAGCTATTCAAGATGAAGCTTATGATACCATGCTGCGTTTAATTAAGGACAATCCACTTCAGGCGTTAGAATTTCTAAAAAAGAACATGGATAAATTTCCAAAATCAAAAAGCCGGGAGATCCGATCAAAAATTGTTGAAAAATTAGATACTTATGGAAAGGAATTTCTGACAAGACAGGCATTGGAAGGCGAGTATGTAAATTTTGAAGAACCGTCTGATTCAAATGGCTTCGCTGCCTTGAATATTGATAAAATTGAAGCGATAATTTCGTACATTGCCGATCAGGTATCAAATTTATTTAAGGTTAAGCTTATGAAAATGCTTTGGTATTCGGATGTTGAGGCGTTCATTCAAAATGGATCTGCAATGACAGGAATGGTCTATAGACACGAGGCAATGGGTGCGTTACCGATTGGACATTATAGTCTTATGAATCTTGAAAATTTGAACGTTCAAGAAGAGGCGGGTTATAATTACGATTCCATGCTCCATATATATCCGGTTAAAGGTATGGATTATTCGATACTCAATAATAATGAAAAAGCTATTTTGGATAAAGTAATCGCTAAGTTTAAGAATTATAAAACGAAAGATATTGTTGATTACATGCATGCGGAAAAGGCATATAAAGAAACAGCGGCAGGAGAGATTATACCATTTAGCTTAGCGAAACAAATTAGAGAATTTTAAGAGTAAAAAATTAGCAGGCACTTGCAGAAAACTGTGAGTGCCGATTCAAGTAAAGGTCTTTATCTTTAATATAGATTGTTATAAATTTATTTAATAAGAAGGTAGATTATGTTTAAGAAAAAAACGATCCTTATACCATATGATAAAAGTGTTCAGAAACCGGTTATCCGTTCAAGTATCTGCACCGGAGAGCAGGTGGCAGGTTTTAAGGATATTGAAACCGGTAAGTTTACGGAGGTAATGGTTATCCGCAGCGAGAAAGATATGAGTGAGTTTTTAAAAAGGTATGATATTACTGCGGAGGAAGTAAAGAGGGAGTGGTAAGATATTTTTATTATTCCCCCCTTAAATACCTTTCCACTTCCCGATCAAACTCCGAAATATATTCCTTATCCTGTTTCACGCGGAATACCTCGTATTCCTGTTCTGCCTTTTTCATTGCAGCTTCATGTGATATTTTCCCTTTCCCAGCCAATATTTCCCGTCGATTATTCGCCAAAAACTGATCCGTTTGTTCTACCCAATCCTGCATACTCATTAAAATTTCATCTTCTGCCATTAATTCCGCATAATCAATAAACATGGTTACCAGCCTGTTCAAACGGGATAATTCTTTTTCATTCAAATAATTTTTAGCAATACCTATATCTCGTTTTAGCACCTTACCTTCTGGTGAATCTTTCCATGTTTTCAATCCCATAGCAGGTTTTTCTGAATCTGCGCGTTCGAATATCAATTCTGCCGCTGTCTTTCCGGTAACTGCAAAATGAAGTTTATTCTGAACAAACGCATAAAAATTCTTTGTGATTTCACTGTTTTTATCATAATCATAGCTGCATTGCTCAAATATATCCGTGATTTTCTGATATGCTCTCCGCTCGCTTGCTCTGATTTCCCGGATACGTTCCAGTAACTCATCAAAGTAATCTCTTCCAAAAGGTTTACCATTTTTCAGCATATCATCGTTTAATACAAAGCCTTTGATGATATACTCTTTTAATGTTTTCGTTGCCCATTGACGAAATCGAGTAGCCTTTTTGGTATTTACACGATAACCTACCGCGATAATTGCATCCAGATTATAAAATTCCTGTTCACGTTTGACTTTTCTTTTTCCCTCCATTTGAACTATTTCCATTTTGGAAACAGTTGACTCTTTTACAAGTTCTTCTTCCTCAAAGATATGAGTTAAATGTTTGGAAATAGCCGGTATATTAACATCAAACAATTCTGCCATTGTCCTTTGTGTCAGCCAAAAAGTTTCATCTTTAAAAATTACATCTACGCATATGTTCGTATCTTCTATTTGATATAATATAATTTCATGCTCCTGCATAGCTGTCCCCTCACCAAATTGAATTTAATCGTTTCCATATTTATTTGCTCCAACAATCACATTTTTCCAAATATTATTTTATATCGCGCCAGCCTATAAGTACATATTATATTGAGATTAAATCGTAAGGAAACGCCTTGAAAAAAAGAAATGCTCCCAGCAGGAATCGAACCTGCAATTGACCCTTAGGAGGGGCCTGTTATATCCATTTAACTATGAAAGCATGAGAAAACACATTGAATGTGCTTTCTGCATTATAATACAAATAAAAGAAAAAAGCAAACAATTTCTCAGCCCTATTCAAAATTCACATGCGCGCTGATCCACAGGTTGCCTTTAAAACGTCTTCCAACTTCCGGTATACCCATTAGATCGGTACGGTTGACTGCCATTTTAATGAGAATGTCGTTGCAGTCGAGGACCATAGTGTAAACCGTTTCGTTTGTATAAGGATTATCGCCGGCTTTCAGCTCGAGGATTTCACCGATAACGGAATACTGGTCACATTCCACGCCATAAGGCATAAACGTGGTATCGACGATGGAATAAAGGTCTTCCCGCGCGATCCTTCTGGAAATCTGTGAATAAATGTCCAGATCCTCGATGGTCAGGCTTTCGATCGCTTCCTCGTCGCCGTTGCGGGCGGCAACGATCAGATTGTTCCGCATACTTGTGTCTTTCTTGCTTTTTTTGATCTGTGTTTCGCTTTTGTCAAGAGGCAGCAGGATCGTACCGCTGTTGGAAAGACCGGAAAGACAGATGGAACGTCCGTATAAATGGCGGACATGGCGCTGGTTTTTCTTAAATTGATAATAATCAACAATATTTTGCAGGTAGAAAATAAGCGTCACGCCTGTTTTTACCTCGTCGCATACGACGGCATAGGAGTCCTTGTCCGCGTGGCGTTCGATACTGATATCCTCGACGTTTACGGCGGTATCGTTCAAAAGATAAGGGAAATAATATTCCATTTTAAACTTGTCGATACCGTTAAACGTTCCTTTGACGCAGACGCCGAAATCATCGCCGAAAGGAGCCATGATCGTCGCGACGCCGTTCGCGGCGCATTTTACTCTGCCCTCGGAAACGGCTTCTTTAATTATTTTGCGGAGAAGTTTATTCTCACGGGTAGGATTTTGTACGGTATAAAATCCTACCGATCTTAAAAACGAATGCATAAAATCAATCCTTTGTGGACGGTCTACTTCTTAACAATCTTTTCCATGCCGCCCATGTATGGTCTGAGCGGAGCAGGAATGTTGACGGAGCCGTCTTCATTTAAGTTATTCTCCAAAAACGCAATCAACATTCTCGGAGGAGCAACAACCGTATTGTTCAGGGTGTGCGCGAGATATTTTTTACCGTCTTTACCCTCAACACGGATTTTGAGTCTTCTTGCCTGCGCGTCGCCAAGGTTCGAGCAGCTTCCGACTTCAAAGTATTTTTTTTGTCTCGGGGACCATGCCTCAACGTCAACGGATTTTACCTTGAGGTCGGCAAGGTCGCCGGAGCAGCATTCCAAGGTACGGACAGGAATATCCAGCGAACGGAATAGGTCAACCGTGTTTTGCCACAATTTATCAAACCATGTCATGCTGTCTTCCGGTTTGCAGATGACGATCATTTCCTGCTTTTCAAACTGGTGGATACGGTAAACACCGCGTTCCTCGATACCGTGGGCGCCTTTTTCCTTACGGAAACAAGGTGAATAGCTGGTGAGCGTGTGCGGAAGAGTATCTTCCTTAATAATCGTATCAATATATTTACCGATCATGGAATGTTCGCTGGTGCCGATCAGGTATAAATCCTCGCCTTCAATCTTATACATCATGGCGTCCATTTCGGCAAAACTCATAACACCGGTAACAACATTGCTGCGGATCATAAACGGAGGAACGCAGTAAGTGAAACCGCGGTTTATCATAAAGTCGCGCGCGTAAGCTATAACTGCGGAATGCAGTCTTGCGATATCGCCCATCAGGTAATAAAAACCGTTGCCCGCGACTTTACCGGCAGCGTCCAGATCAATACCGTTAAAACGTTCCATGATTTCCGTATGATACGGTATTTCAAAATCCGGTACGACCGGTTCGCCGTATTTTTGTACTTCCACATTTTCACTGTCGTCTTTGCCGATCGGTACGCTGGAGTCGATGATGTTCGGAATGATCATCATGATTTTTTTGACTTTTTCGGCAAGTTCGGTTTCTTTCACTTCCAGTTCGGCAAGGCGGCTTGCGTTGGCGGCAACCTTCGCTTTGACTGCCTCGGCTTCTTCCTTTTTGCCCTGCGCCATCAACGCGCCGATTTCCTTGGACAGTTTGTTACGCTGATTCCGGATATTGTCAGCCTCGGTCTGCGTCGCGCGGCTCTCCGCGTCCAGCGCGATCACCTCGTCCACGAGAGGAAGTTTGGAATCCTGAAATTTATTTTTGATATTCTGCTTTACAATGTCAGGATTTTCGCGTACAAATTTAATATCTAACATTATATTTACCTCCGAATGATAGTCAAAATTACAAATTACCTTAATTATAATACACATTGCGTATATTTGCAAATGGAAAGGATTTTCATAAAATTACCAAAAAAATGGAAAACCGGAATTAGGGAATGTGCAGAATAACTAAAAAAAGATTTTATCAAAGGAAACACTTGACAGTAAAAATCATATCATATACAATAAACATTGTTAAAACATTATCAATATTATTTTTTCCGTAAAACGGCTAAGGAGGAGAACATGAGTAAGATTAATCAGGTTCCTGAAATTATTGACACAGTTGAGGCTCTGACTGCCAAAATGAAGGCAATCCGGGAAGCACAGGAAAAATTCGCAGCCTATACGCAGGAGCAGGTTGACGAAATTTTTAAAGCTGCGGCGATCGCGGCGAACAAAGAGAGGATCCCTCTCGCGAAGATGGCGGTGGAAGAAACCGGCATGGGTATCGTTGAAGATAAGGTTATTAAGAACCATTACGCTTCCGAGTATATTTATAACGCGTACAGAAATACCAAGACCTGCGGCGTTATTGAAAAGGACGAATCGGCAGGTATCACCAAGATCGCGGAGCCGATCGGCGTTATCGCGGCGGTAATCCCTACAACCAATCCGACTTCAACGGCAATCTTTAAGACATTATTATGTTTGAAAACAAGAAACGGTATTATCATAAGCCCGCACCCGCGCGCTAAGAAATCAACCATCGCGGCGGCAAAGGTTGTATTGGAAGCGGCAGTGGCAGCAGGCGCGCCGGAAGGAATCATCGGCTGGATCGATGTTCCGTCGCTGGAGCTTACCAACGAAGTTATGAAGGAAGCGGACTGTATCCTCGCGACAGGCGGTCCGGGCATGGTGAAAGCGGCATATTCTTCCGGTAAGCCGGCACTCGGTGTAGGCGCGGGTAATACGCCTGTTATTATAGATGAAACAGCGGACATTCTTCTTACGGTGAGCTCGGTTATCCACTCCAAGACATTTGATAACGGTATGATCTGCGCGTCAGAGCAGTCCGTTATTGTCAGTGAGAAGATTTATGACGACGTTAAGAAAGAGTTTACCGCGAGAGGCTGTCATATCTGCACGAAAGCGGAAACCGACAAACTGCGCAATACGATTTTAATAAACGGAGCGTTAAACGCAAGGATCGTTGGACAGAAAGCCGTAACGATCGCGAAACTTGCAGGCTTTGAAGTTCCGGAAAACACAAAGATCCTGATCGGCGAAGTAAAATCCGTTGATATTTCGGAGGAATTTGCCCACGAGAAATTATCTCCTGTACTCGCGATGTACAAGGCAAAGGATTTTGACGACGCCATCGCGAAAGCGGAAAGGCTGGTAGCGGACGGAGGTTACGGTCATACGGCGTCCCTTTATATCAACACGGCGACGCAGAAAGAAAAGATCGCGAAGTTTTCCGAGGCAATGAAGACCTGCCGTATCGTGATCAACACACCTTCATCTCACGGCGGTATCGGCGATTTATATAACTTTGGCATGAGTCCTTCTCTTACGCTGGGCTGTGGTTCATGGGGCGGTAATTCCGTATCCGAGAACGTCGGCGTAAAGCATTTGATCAATATTAAGACAGTTGCGGAGAGGAGAGAGAACATGCTGTGGTTTAGAGCACCGGAAAAGGTATACTTTAAGAAAGGCTGCCTGCCTGTAGCCTTGAGAGAACTGGGAACAATGGGTAAGAAGAAGGCATTTATTGTTACGGACTCTTTCCTTTATAAGAACGGATATACAAAGGCGGTTACCGATGAGTTGGACGCAATGGGTATCCAGCATACGACATTTTATGATGTTGCGCCGGATCCGAACCTTACCTGCGCGACGGAAGGCGCGAAAGCAATGCGTCTTTTCGAGCCGGACTGCATTATCGCGATCGGAGGCGGTTCCGCTATGGACGCCGGCAAGATCATGTGGGTGATGTATGAGCATCCGGAAGCCGACTTTATGGATATGGCAATGCGTTTCATGGATATCCGTAAGAGGGTTTATACATTCCCTAAGATGGGAGAGAAGGCATATTTTGTGGCAGTTCCTACCTCGTCCGGTACCGGTTCCGAAGTGACCCCGTTTGCCGTTATCACAGACGACAGAACAGGACATAAGTATCCGCTTGCCGATTACGAACTGCTTCCGAAGATGGCGATCATCGATGCGAACATGATGATGAACCAGCCGAAGGGACTTACTTCCGCTTCCGGTATTGACGCGCTGACCCATGCGTTAGAGGCATATGCTTCCATTATGGCGACGGACTATACCGACGGTCTTGCCCTAAAGGCTATGAAAAATATCTTTAAATATTTACCGTCCGCATATGAGAACGGAGCGGCAGACGCGACTGCCCGTGAGAAGATGGCAGACGCTTCCACGCTCGCAGGTATGGCGTTCGCGAACGCGTTCCTCGGCGTATGCCACTCTATGGCGCATAAGTTAGGCGCATGGCATCATCTTCCGCATGGTGTGGCAAACGCGCTTCTCATTACGCATGTTATGAGATTTAACGCGGTGGACGTTCCGACGAAGATGGGAACATTTTCACAGTATCAGTATCCACATGCCCTTGAGCGGTATGTTGAATGCGCGGACTTCCTTGGAATCAAGGGAAAGACCGATGAAGAGAAATTTGAGAATTTCATTAAGGCGATCGAGGAATTAAAGGAAAAAGTCGGGATCAAGAAGACGATCAAGGATTACGGCGTAGACGAGAAATACTTCCTTGATAATCTGGACGCAATGGTAGAACAGGCATTTGACGACCAGTGTACCGGAGCCAATCCGAGATATCCTTTAATGAGCGAATTAAAAGAGATGTATCTGAAAGCCTATTATGGCAAATAATTTTGATAATGTTTGGGAAAGGTCCGGTGTCAGCCGGACTTTTTCTATGGTTTGAAAAATGTCGTATGATATGTTACTATTAAAAAAAGCGGATAAAGGGCTAAACGGAGAATATGATTTATATTGCGATTATCGATGATGAAGAGGAATTTACAAAGGCGTATCAGAAACAATTAGAGGAATATTTTGCCCAAAACGGCATGGAAGCCGAGTATTCACGGTTTAATGACGCGAAAGCCTTATTTGACGGTCCGAGGGAATACGACTTGTATTTTCTGGATATTGAGATGCCGGACATGGACGGAATGAAACTTGCCGGAATGTTGAGAGAAAAATATGGCGAAAAACCGGAGATCGTATTCGTAACAGTCAGGGAAATGGCGGTATATGACGCGTTCTCCGTGGACGCTTTGGGATTTATAAGGAAAGCGTACCTGACAGACGATTTTGAGCGTACTATGGAAAAATTCCTGAGAAAATGGGAAAAGAAAAATCATAAGATCGCGTTTCAGACCGAAGACGGACCGATCTATAAGCCGGTAACGGAAATTATGTATGTAGAAGTTTACGGTCACAGATTAACGCTTTATTGTACGAACGGGACATATATCATGCGAGAGACGATGGACAATATCCGCAAAATTCTGCCAAAGGAGGATTTCATCGAGCCTCACAGAGGATATCTGGTCAATTGCCGGTTCATCGACCGCATAAGAGGAGATCTGCTGACTTTGGATAACGGTGAAAAGATCCCTCTGAGCAGAAGAAAAAGGGACGAAGTAAGAGAGAAACATTTGCGTTATCTGAAATCGGTTTAGAGGAAAATGAGGTAAGGTATGATGAGTTCGGTTTTTGAATTAATTGTAAATCTGGTCGAGGGGATTATCGGAACACAGTATTATATCCGTTATCTGGGATATAAGGACGAGAAGCATAAAGGATTTACCATAGCGGTCATGGTACTTTCCCATTTTTTTGCCATCACTTTTTGTAATTATCTGTCATATATTACCTATTGGGATTCCATTTCGATTAGTCTGACATGGTTCCTTGTGACCGTGCTGCTGTTAAAGGGGAGGATTCTGGAAAAAATCTATCTGATCGGCTTAAATTTAGTATTTTCCGATTTGATTTCCATCATGCTTTTTAGCGTATTTGATAAGTGGATCGTCTATGACGCCGACGGGTATATGGAGTTCGGTCCGACGCGGATTATTCTGGTCGTTATTGCGAAATTAACGGAATTTCTCCTGTTGGAGATCATTCTTTATTTTCGGGTCAGGGAGAAGGAACTGGTAAGCAATTCCCTGTATATCGGTCTGGACGGGGTCGTTCTGACAACGCTGCTTGCGAGTGAAATGCTTACATATATTATATATCAGGGAGCCTATAACGAGTATCTGGGAAACGAAGCAAATTTGGTTGTTCTTGCCCTAGGCGGTATCGATATCGCCGTATATATTCTCTGTATGAGGCTGATCAACAGTAATGCGGAGCTGTTAAAAGAGCGAATGAAAAATTTCGCGTTTGAAAGTAAAATGAAAGATATCCGATCGGCGGAGATCACGCATAACCAGATCATGAAAATCCGCCACGATATGAAAAACGAACTGCTGAATATCCGGTTAAAGATAAACGAAGGGCAGATAGAGGCGGCGGAAAAGTATCTGGAAGAGGTATTAAATATCAAACTGGCAAAAAGGGATATCGTGTTTACGAAAAATATACTGGTAGATACGGTTATCAACCGCTGTGTGGAAACGTGTATGGAAAAGGGGATATCCATAGAACCGAAAGTAGAATGTATAATCGAGGGCGTGGAGGAAATGGATATGGCAATTCTTTTATCCAATCTTCTGGACAACGCCGTGGAAGCAGCCGTACAGTCCGAGGAGAAGGCGGTTTCGCTCCGTATCAGCAGGAATAAGAATTACCTTAATATCTTTATTAAAAATTCCTGTAAGGAACGTCCTGTTAAGGAAAAGGCGGGAGCGAGGACGACGAAAGAGGATAAATTGCTGCATGGCTATGGGAGGCTGAATGTTTGGGATATTGTGACGAAATATAACGGGGAATACGAAGAGAATTTTACGGAAAAGGAGTATGAGACGTTTATTGTATTATATTTGGAAAAAATGACCGCTTAGGACAAAAAACGACCGTTCGTGCCAAAGGTATTGCATAAAATTAACAGATGAGCTATTTTCAAGACAGAGGTGGACCTATGTGATTTACAGATTGTCAGAGAAAATAGCTCTTTATTTTGTCAAAGAGGGAATTATAGAAAAGGCGGAGAAAGATATCTACCGGTTTGGTATAGAAACGATTTTGAGCGAGTTTTTTGATATGGGGATAGTTCTATTAACCGGAATGTTGTTTCGGAGAGTATTCGGCTCGATATGGTACTATATTGTATTTTGTATTTTAAGACATCTGGCGGAAGGTTATCACGCGAAAACATTTGCGATGTGTAAAATGATGATGTTTGGTATGATGTGTCTGGTTTTGGGATTAAGCCGTATGGATTTTGACATAAATGGTATTCCTATCATGATAAGTACGGTATTTCTGATAGGCATGATTTGGAAAATACCGACAAGATGTAAGAAAAGAAACATAATTTATGCTTATTTTCTTTTGGAAGTCTGCTTTATGCTTTATGAGAGGCAACTGGCAATCTTAACGATGACGGCATTTTTTATCGTTATGATTGCTTCCAATATACAATATATTAAGGGGGTACTAGATGAAAAAAGAACAGAGAAAAAAACTTCTTAGATGTATGGCTAGACTAATCAAAAGGGTTGCGGAACAGGCAAAAAAAGAAAACAGTTATTCTTATGGTGGTTTTTATAAACCAAGGAAACCGATGGAAAAGTAATGGTTTATGTTACATAGAGTATAAAAATTATGCGCTATGTTTCAATATGTGATCACAGGGGGTGATAGATCATGAAAGCAAACAGAAGCGGATAGCCG